>JAFSBW010000032.1 GCA_017437095.1 Oscillospiraceae bacterium | reverse complement strand
TCGCAGGTAGCGGCGTAGCCCTTAACGGTTACTTCGCTATGGCCCAGAGCGGGGATGGCTTCGGTGTAGCTTGCGCCGCAGGAGCAGGTAAAGGTCTTAACGCCGGCCTTGTCACAAGTAGCGGCGGTGGTAACCTTTTCGCTGTAGCTGTGGGTATGCACATCGCCGGAGCCGGAATTGGGAACATAGGCGATGTAGTACAGGCCGGATTCGTTGCTGGTGCGCTTTACGGTGTAAGCGGTGTTGGCGGATACATCTACGGTAAGCACATACAGAGTGTTGGTGTTGGGAACGGACAGAGTGCCAACCTCATTGTTTGCAGCATCGAACACGCCAACCTTGCGGTTGGTGGAGCTGGCAGCGGCGGCAATGGTCAGCTTGCCGTCGGCAGGAGCGGTGAAGGAAACAGAGCCGGCGCTGTCAAACTTGAGCGCGTAGTTCAGAGTTTCGGTGCCGTAGCCAAAGTCGTAGGTGTAGGTGCCGTGCTTGCCGTTGGTCAGCTGGCTGCCTGCGAAGGTATAGAAATCGCTGGTGAAGCCGTCATCGGTAAAGTTGTGGATATAAGCGGATGCGGGAACGGTGACATCGCCGCCTTCGCCGCCGGTGCTGCCGTCAGAAGCGCCGCAAACGGAGCAAACGCCATCTACATAGCTGTGGCCGGTAGCGGGGATGGCTGCGGTATAGGAGCTTCCGCAGGAGCAGGTAAAGGTCTTTACGCCGTCAGCAGTGCAGGTAGCGGCGGTAGTTACAGAAGCGGTGTAGCTATGGGTATGGGTGTCGTCGCCGCTGTCAGGAAGCTCTTCGCTGGCTGCGTACTTGACATACCAAATATGTACTACATCACCCTTGGTAATGGTGTATTCGCCCGCTTCAATCTCGGTGACCAGCTGGTTGTTGGAGTCAATGGTGTACTGAGTACCGTTAACGAGGATCTTATTATTCTTGTCGGAGGTGCTGCCGCCGAAGACCATGGTCAGCTTGCCGGCTACGGGAGCGGTAAACTTGATATAGTCGTCAGCAGAGTCGAACACCAGGCACTGGGTAAGGCTCTTGCCTGCATAGGAAGTAGAGCCCTTGCTGGTGGACAGAGCGCCGCTGATGGAATAGAACTCGCTGGTGGTACCGTGCTCGGTAAAGTTGTGGATGAAATTGCTGCCGCTATCGGCTTCGGGAGCATCGGGGTCCAGAGAGGCATCGCCGGAGGCCCGCTGAGCGCCGGTCTGGGAGTAGACAACGGCCTTCATTTCCTCGATATCGGTCTGCACGATGTAATCGCCGGATTCTACATAAGTGCCGTCCAGACGGTCGGAGGAGAGCTGGGATTTGTCGGTGATCTGGTTGAAGGAGGTAGGCTCCTGCTCGTTGTTGGTAAATACACAGCCCAGGCAGTCGATGTTTCCGGAGGAGTCTACCAGGTCGCTGTTGGAATCAAACCAGCTGTATTCTACGAACACATAGCTGCTGGCACGGGGGCTGATGCAGTAGTCGCCTGCGCTGTACCAAATGTTGTTGTACAGGTGAACTTCTGCCTGGCGGCAAAGGGGCTGGCGCTGGGAGCAATCGTACCAGTAGTTATGGTGGAAGGTGGCGTAGTACTGCAGGCAGCTGTCGTTAGAGCCGATCAGGTTGGTCTTGCGGTATGTATTGTAGTAGTTGTAGCTGTTGGTATAGTACTGGGCGCGCTTCCAGTCGCAAGCGCCGTCGCCGTTGGCCTTGTCGCCGCCGCCGCCCAGGGAGGGGCCTACAAAGGTGTTGTGGTGGATCCAGCAATGCTCAATGGGATCGTCCAGGCCGCTGGTGCCGGCAGTGCCTTCCAGGCCTACACAGTCCTCAGGCACATTTTCAAAGGTCAGGTTACGCACCTCAAAGTTGCGGCCGTACCCCTTGGCGTGGTCGCCGCTGGCTGCAATGAAGCTAAAGCCCCAGCCATCTACAGTGCCGCTGGCGCCAACGCCTTCGATGGTGATATTCTTAATGTTCTTCATTCTGACCATGGAGCCGTTGTCGCTGAGGATTCCGCCGTAGTCGTAGGAAGCTTCTGCGGTTACGCCCTCGGGAGCGGTAACCCGGCCAACGATACGGACGACCAGGGGGATATTGGCTGCGGACAACTTTTCCAGGATGCCATTGTTGTTATTGGGAAGGCCGCCGCTGGCATTTTCACCGTTGCCGGTATCCATGCCGGCGGAGTTGAGGATATGGCCAATACCGGCTACGGTAGTGCCGTCGGGAGCGGTAAGGGTCAGAGAGTTTTTATTGGTGTTGGTAACATAAAGGATAACAGCATTGTCTTTCAGGGTACCATCATCGTTGTAAGCGCCAACACCCTCGGTATTGCCCTCGTGGGCAAAGCCGCTGCGGTCCTGAGCGGGCACTTCGATGCCGCTCTGGCTATAAGTGCCGGAGGTGGTCTCTACGGTGAGGGTATAGCTGCCGGCCTTCAGGCCAAGAATATCCAGCCGGACACCGCCGGAGGTGCTGCGCACCAGATACTCAAAGTCTTCCCCGGTAAGGCTGCCGGAGGTGGGGCCGGAATAGGTGACAGATTTTACATCTGCATCGGAGATACCGGAAATGGTAGCGTACAGAGTTTCGTTCCAGCCGCCAACGGTGGTAAAGCTGGAAGCGGCATGGGCATGCTGGGGCATGATACCCACAGCCAGGCTAAGCACCAGGGCCAGAGCCACCAGGATGCTTAAAGATCGCTTGAGAGCCTGTTTCATAAAAATATCCTCCTTTTGATTTTGTTCCGCAGACATTTGTCTGCAACACGAACTATGGATTCATTTTATAACAAGCAAACCGGCAAATCAAATAGAAAATGAGGCACAAAAGCAATTTTGTTGCAGTAAACAAAAAACCGTGGCGCTTTTTGTGCAGCCCAACAAAGGGAGGGGAATGGGAAACTAGGAGTTACCAATT
>JAFSBW010000031.1 GCA_017437095.1 Oscillospiraceae bacterium | reverse complement strand
CGTACAGGTGGTACGGTAGAGGGCGGTTTGCGCAGTAAGTCAAAATGCCTTGCGAAGCAAGCTTTTTCGCTTCATTTTAAGCAAATGCTTTATTTTAAAATAGCTTCAATTCTAAAAAATTGCCCCAAACTGCCAAAAATTACATTTTGACGGTTTGGGGCTTTATCGACACTCTGAGCGGGGCTGCAAGGCAGCCCCGTTTTTTAATTGCCGCCCCTGCGGGCTTTGAGGGCAGCTGTTCGTTAACTGTAGGGCGGGGGCTTGCCCCCGCCGTGGCAGCGAAGATTTACACAGTACATATTCGGCGGCAGCAAGCGGCCGCCCTGCGGGCTTTGAGGGCAGATGGCATGTGATCGTAGGGGACGGGTTTCCCGTCCCGTTGCAGCGGAGTTTTAGGCCTATTTTCGCCCCTCAACGGCCGGTTGAGGGGTATTCAACTGGCGGTTGGGGGCAAAAAATTGGAAAATTAACGGATATTTGATAGAAATTTTGCGAAAGCGCTTGTATAATGGGGGCAAAACGATCAGGAGGAGCGAACTATGGAACAAACTTTAGGCAAGCGCATCATGCACCACCGCAAGCGGCTGGGCCTGACCCAGGATCAGCTTGCGGAAAAATGCGGCGTGACCGCCCAGGCGGTAAGCAAATGGGAAAACGACCAATCCTGCCCGGATATCAATATGCTGCCCCGGCTGGCGGAGCTTTTTGGCACTACTACCGATGCCCTGCTGGGCCACAGCCCGGCTTGCGGCAGCGAAACCCCGGCGCAGGAAGCTGCCAGCTGGGAATTTCACCGCAACGGCGAAAAAAGAGCCAGCGTTAACGCCACAGCCAAGGATGACACCGGCTGGGAGTTCCATTGGGACAGCGGCCGCCGGGGCGCATTGGGCTTTGCCCTGTTTGTGCTGCTGGTAGGCGGCCTGCTGCTGGCATCGAGGATGCTGGGCTGGGGCGCTGGGTTTTGGAGCATCGTATGGCCCTCTGCCCTGCTGGTGTTCGGCCTTTTCGCCACGCTGCGCACGCCCAGGTTTACCCATATCGTCTGCGCGCTGCTGGGCGGGTATTTTCTCGTAGACAATCTGGGGATTTTTGATATTTCCCTGGACAAGGGGCTGATCTTCCCCGCCCTTATTGTGATCTTTGGCATCAGCCTGCTGCTGGATGCTTTGCGCAGGCCCAAAAAACGGGGCTTCAGCATCCGCAAAAAGGGAAGCCTGAGCCATAAGACCAGAAAGAATTTCGTGCAGGAGGGGGAAGGGTTTGGCTGCTCCCTAACCTTTGGCGAGGTGACCCACCTGATCACCCTGCCCCGGCTGCGCTACGGCGAAGCCTCCGTCAGCTTTGGCGAGATGGAGGTAGACCTGAGCGGCTGCGGCGAGATCGCAGATGGCTGCCAGATCGACCTGAGCGCCAGCTTTGGCGAGCTGCGGCTGAAGGTGCCCAAGTGCTACCGGGTGCAGTGCGCTGCCGGCACCAGTTTTGGGGATATCTCCACCCGCGGCTGGCACGACGACACGGTAAAGGGCGTCATCGAAATCACCGGCGGCGTTTCCTTTGGCGAAATCGAAATTATTTATGTATAAGCTAAGCCCCGGCGGGTTGATGTGCCCCCTGTCAAGTAGACAGTAGAAAAAATAAAATTAATTCTGCTATGTGTTCCCGCCCTGCTGCGCAGCAGGGCGGGAATTTTTATGCAACATAGGCATAATGAAATTCCATCGGTGTCATACAGCGCAGCCG
>JAFSBW010000030.1 GCA_017437095.1 Oscillospiraceae bacterium | reverse complement strand
CTGCCAGCGGCAGATGAAGCGACCTGAGCGAGTGGCAGCGGTCGGTGAACGAGGAAGCCGCTCCGTCGGCAACGAGGGCACCGGGCACCGCAACAGGAGTGCGCAGCACATATCGCTGCCGCAGGCAATATCGCAGATTCCACCAGGAATCTATATCGCCGGGCGATCTGTGATCGCCCTCCTCCACCCCACCCGGAAACCTCGCAGCGGCGCTATGGGGGCAAAGGCTGCGCCGCTTTCGGCTGGGTTGGAGGGGGGGTAGGGACTTTAACCGTCCTGCATGGCCCGGCGGATGGCTTCCCGCTCCGCTTCCCCCATCTCTCCGGTAGCCCCCATGGGCAGGGCGCCGGATTTGGCGGCAGGCTTGGGGGGCAGCTGGGCGGCGTAGCCCTGGGTCAGGAATTTCTTGGCCTGGGGGATAAACCGCCCGCCCTCATTTTGCCAAATAGTGCTGAGCTTCCAGCGCTCCAGAGCCTGCATCACAGCATCCGCCTGGGGCTTTTGCTCCAACCAGGCAAGCCAAGCTCCTTGCCGATCCAGCTTCACCGGGTAAGCTTCCCAAAAAATATCAAAATCTTTCTGTAGACACGCTCGCTCAAACGCAGCGGCTTCCCGGCTTTCGCCCTCGCCCTCTGCCTCTATCTCTCTCTCTATCTCTTTCTCTATCTCATTCTCTTTCTTGTTCATCCCACTGGTTTTAAGATCCTCAGTTTTCCTTTGCGCAGCCAGCGCCCTTGCTCTGCTGGATATAAGGTTGGGCAGAATGAGCTTCATCGCCACCCTTTGCGTAATGTTGGAAAGTTCTCTGCTCTCCCCTTTCAGCGCAAAGGCGCACACCGCGTCGTACACCTGCTCCCGCTGGCCGTCGGGCAGCTCCTGGATGGCCTCAAAAAACGAGGCGTAAAAAGTGAACTGCTTTCTCATGTTTCCTTACTTTCTCCTTTCTGTTCTATATGTAGGACAGAATCCTTGGTATTCTGTATTCGCCGCAAATTATGAGATTTTCCCTTGACAAAGCCCCTGCTTTCGGTTATATTAAGGTTGTCAAATACAATAATATGAGAGCCGCAGCAGGGGCTTGCCTTGGTTTGTGCCTATATAATAGCTCATTTGTTTGATAAAATCAAGGGCTATATTCTCTATTTTTTGAGATTTGTAGGGTTGCACAAAAAACCGAGGCTTTCCTTGGCTGTTTCTCACTAAAATGAGGGGATTTTGCTATGGAAAACCTTTTCTTCACCCGTTTTCAAAACCTTTGCCGCCGCAACGGCACAACCGTCAACGCCGTGGGCCGCATCGTAGGCGCCAGCAGCGGCTCCATCACCGCCTGGAAGCAGGGCACCGAGCCCCGCCCCAGCATGGTGCTGAAAATTGCGGAATACTTCGGCGTCACCTCCGACTATCTGCTGGGCCTGGACGAAAAGCCCGCCGATGTGCTGGATCAGGTGGATGTGGCCTGGTACGGCCAGTTCCAGGAGCTGACCGAGGAGCAAAAGGACATCATCCGTGACATGGTGGCCGTCATGCGCAAACGCAAAGGCGATTAAGAATTACAAATTACAAATTATAAATTACAAATTAAATCCATCCGCGCAGCGGATACCGCAATTATTCATTATTCATCAGCAACGCGGCTTCATTATTCATTATTTCTCGTTGCCGCCGAATTGTTGCCGTGCAAGGTCAAACTGCCAAGGGCTGTCGGGGACGCCAGCCCCTACGGTGCAGGTTCGTACCGCCACGGGCTGTCGGGGACGCCAGCCCCTACAGTGCAGGATCGTACTGCCACGGGACGGGAAACCCGTCCCCTACGGCCACAGAATATCTGCCTTCAAAACCCGTAGGGCGGCCGCCTCTCCCTTTGGGAGAGGTGCCCAGTGCGCACACTGGGCGGAGAGGGTTATTTGCCGCCAATACCGCCGGGTTGCAAGATTGCAGATTGAAGAGTGAAGAGTTGAGATGCCGAAATCTTCACTCTCCACTGTCAAATCCTCACTCTCTATATCTGCCCGCTTTCCGCTTTCCACTTTCATCTTTCCGCTTTCCGCTTGAACGAAAGGAGTTGATTTCATGCTGGAGCTATGGGAATTTTACGATTCATGCCGATCTCTGGGCGTGGACATCATCCCTTTTGTTCCCTGCCCCGCCCCGGGGGCGACCATGCGTGACGGGGAGGACTACGCCATCTTCCTGGATTTTTCCAAAATCGGAGGCATCCGGGCCATGAAGGGGGTCTGCTTTCACGAGCTGGGCCACGCCGCCACCGGCGCTCTGCACAAAGTAAACAGCCCCTTTGAAACCGTTGCGCGCAGCGAATACCGGGCCAATTCCTACCTGGCCCGGCGTTTTTTGACCCGTGAGCGCCTGCGCCAGGCCTACAACGACGGCTGCCGGGAGCTTTGGCAGCTGAGCGAATATTTCGACATCCCGGAAGCCGACCTGCAAAAAGCCCTGGACTACTGGGCCAACCAGGAAACAATGGACAATTAGGAATTACAAATTACAAATTATAAATTGTATGGGCATTTCTGCTTTTCGCCCGCCAGAGCCGCCCTAGGGCCATAAACCGTCTGCCGGCGATGACTGTAGGGACACCCCTCCCGGGGTGTCCGAGCCTACTGTTCACAGCTGCACCTATGCGGACACCCGGGGACGGGTGTCCCTACGGCCGGCGAATATCTGCCGCGCAAACCCCTAGGGGCTGCAATCTGCTGCCCTCTTTCCGTTCTCAAATTTGTAATTTGTAATTCGTAATTTGTAATTGTAATTTCCTGCCAATGTTGACTTTTCGCCCTATTTATGCGATAATATTACGGCAATTTTACAGAACAAGGGGATATGTCTTATGACCCAATCCAGAACACATAACTGCGGCGAGCTGCGGCTTGCCCATGCAGGCCAGCAGGTGCGCATTGTCGGCTGGCTGGAAAATGTCCGTGAGGTGGGCAACAACTTTGCCTTCCTGGTGCTGCGGGATTTCTACGGCACTACCCAGGTGGTGGTGGAAACCGCCGAGATCATGGCTGCCGTCAAGTCCATCAACAAAGAATCCACTATCGCCGTCAACGGCGTTGTCCGGGAGCGGGAGAGCAAGAACCTGAAGCTGCCTACCGGCGAGATCGAGGTCGTTCCCTCCTCCATCGAGGTGCTGGGCAAATGCCGGCACAATCAGCTGCCCTTTGAGATCCACAAGAGCAAGGATGCCGACGAAAATGTGCGGCTGAAGTACCGCTATCTTGACCTGCGCAACCCCGCCGTTAAGAGCAACATCATCCTGCGCTGCCAGGTGGTTGCCGAGCTGCGCCGGCTGATGACGGAAAAGGGCTTCCTGGAGATCACCACCCCCATCCTTACCGCTTCCTCCCCCGAGGGCGCCCGGGACTATTTGGTGCCTGCCCGGAATCACCCCGGCAAGTTCTACGCCCTACCCCAGGCTCCCCAGCAGTTTAAGCAGCTGCTCATGACCAGCGGCTTCGACCGTTATTTCCAGATCGCCCCCTGCTTCCGGGACGAGGACGCCCGGGCCGACCGTACCCCCGGCGAATTCTACCAGCTGGATATGGAAATGGCCTTCGCCACCCAGGAGGACGTGCTTTCTACCCTGGAAGACGTTCTGGTGCCCGTATTCCAAAAGTTCGGCAAGTACAGCCGGATCTCCCAGGCCCCCTTCCGGCACATTCCCTACGCCGAGGCCCTGGAGCGCTACGGCTCCGACAAGCCGGACCTGCGCATCGACCTGGAGATCCAGGACATTTCTGAGATCGTCCAGGGCTGCGGATTCGGCCCCTTCGAGGGCGCTTGCGTAAAGGCTGTGGCTGTGGATAACTTTACCCAGGCCAGAAAGTGGATCGACAAGCTGCTGGCCGATGTGGAAGTGCAGACCGGCAACAAGGCCTGCTGGTTTAAGGTAGACGAAAACGGCGCTCTTACCGGCGGCATTTCCAAGTTCCTGGCCGATTGCGCCCCGGCGCTGACGGAAAAGCTGAGCCTGAAGCCCGGCTCTTTCGTATGCATGGCCGCGGGCAAGAAGGCCGCCGCCCAGAAGACCGCCGGCGTGATCCGCACCATGCTGGGCAAGCGGGTTCCCGGCCACTTTGACGAGGAGCAGTACGCCATCTGCTGGATCGTGGACTTCCCCATGTACGAGCTGGGTGAGGAATCCGGCGAGCTGGAATTCTGCCACAACCCCTTCTCCATGCCCCAGGGCGGCAAGGCCGCGCTGGAAGCAGCCGAAGGCGATATTGAAAAGCTGCTGGCCATCAACGCCAACCAGTACGACCTGGTGGTCAACGGCTACGAGAGCGCTTCCGGCGCTGTGCGTAACCACGACCCCGAGATCATGGTGAAGGCCTTCCAGATGG
>JAFSBW010000029.1 GCA_017437095.1 Oscillospiraceae bacterium | reverse complement strand
GGAATCTGCGATATTGCCTGCGGCAGCGATATGTGCTGCGCACTCCTGTTGCGGTGCCCGGTGCCCTCGTTGCCGACGGAGCGGCTTCCTCGTTCACCGACCGCTGCCACTCGCTCAGGTCGCTTCATCTGCCGCTGGCAGCGCTCCCATCGCTCCCAATATACGCTGCGGCGTGAGAAGGAATCTATATCATATCGCATTTTCCGCAAGGAAAATATATCGCATTTGCCACCGGCAAATATATCGCGTCTGCGCAAGCAGACATATCGCCAAAATGCCGCCAGGCAAATCATGCGGTTACGCAAATCATGCCGTAAGGCAATTCATGCCCGAAGGGCAAATCATGAAAGCCGGCATGGAATGATTTGGCTAACGCCATGATTTGGCTTCGCCATGAATTGGCTAGCGCCATGAATTGATGCTATGCATCATAAATGATATGCCCCTTCGGGGCAGAAAGGAGAACTTTATGACCAAAGATACTGTATTCGTCAAGCTGCCCAGGGTGGGCCTGGAGCAGGAGGATGTGTTCGTGTCGGTGAACAACCGCACTTACATTGTCAAACGGGGCGAAAAGGTGGCTGTGCCTGCCGCTGTGGCGGAGGTGCTGGCTCACCGGGAGGAAATGCTGGAGACCATCCTGCGTTTCCAGAGCCGCAACGCCAAGGGCTAAGGAGGCTGCTATGGAACTCAACGAACAGACGATTGCCGCCCTGAAGGAGAAATTTGCCCAGGCTTTGGAGCAGGAGCGCATCAGGCTGCTGGCCTTCGCCGGGGAAAACCGGGCCTCCGCCGAGGATATTTACCGGGAGCTTCTGGCCCAGGCGGAGCAGACCCGGGGCATCTACCCCAAGTTTGACCTGGTGGCGGAGGCGGAAAGCCCGGAGTTTATGACCCTGCTGGCCACGGGCCTGCCCATGCGCCGGTGCTTTGAAACGGTGCATCACGACGAGCTGGTGGACGAAGCCATGCTCTTTGCCCTTTCCTATGCCCAGAAGGGCCGGCCTGCGGAAAACGGCCTTTCCTCCCAGGCGGCCGCCGCTGCCCCCGGCTCTATGGCCAGCTCCACCCGGCAGCAGCGGGAAGAGATCCGCACCCGCGTCAGCCGGGGAGAGAAAGTAAAATTATAAATTACAAATTATAAATGGGTCAGCAATGCCGCCAGGCAAATCATGCAGCTATGCAAATCATGCCGCCAGGCAATTCATGCCCGCAGGGCAAATCATCAATCATTGGGATCAACGGTTGAATGAATTGGCTTTGCCATGATTTGACGCTATGCGTCATGATTTCTCGCTACGCTCCATGAATTGACGCTGCGCGTCATGATTGCCCACCCAAAAGCTGCCGCCAATTTGTAATTTGTAATTTGTAACTTGTAATTTGTAATTGATCATTTTTCGCTTCGGGACAATGGAACAATGCTCAACCGGCCATATCCTCCCGGAGCGCTACAAAACCCAACCTTGAAAGGAGAAAACTATGGAAAATCTGAACACCACCGCAACGCTGTCTTCCGAGATGAAGACCTTTTACGACCTGACCCTCATCGACGAGGCCCAGGCATCCCTGGTGCATGACCAGTTTGGCCAGAAGCGCCCCATCCCTGCCGGCTCCGGCAAGACCATCGAGTTCCGCAAGTTCGCCCCCCTGGCCAAGGCCATCACCCCCCTTACCGAGGGCGTTACCCCCAGCGGCAACAACCTGAGCGTTTCCACCGTCACTGCCACCGTTTCCCAGTATGGCGACTATGTCACCCAGACCGATATGCTGGAGCTGACCGCCGTGGACAACACCGTGGTAGAAGCTGCCAAGCTCCTGGGCCGCCAGGCGGGCCTGACATTGGACACCGTGGTGCGCAATGTGATCCAGGCCGGCACCAACGTTACCTACTGCCCCAAGGTAGCCGCTGACGGCACCGAGACCGAGGTCACCTCCCGCGCTGCCCTGGACGAGAGCTGCCAGCTTACTGTGGATGTGGTGCAGCAGGTGGTAGCCAAGCTGCGCGCCCAGAACGCCCCCACCGTAAACGGCAAGTACATCGCCATCATCCACCCCTATGTGGCCTACGACCTGATGCGTGACCCCGAGTGGGTAGCCGCCCACAAGTACGGCAAGCCCGAAAACCTCTACGCCGGCGAGATCGGCGAGATCGCGGGCGTGCGCTTCGTCCAGTCCACCGAAGCCAAGGTCTACAAGGGCGATGGCTGCCCCAGCGGCCTGGCGGTGTTCGGCAGCCTGTTCTTCGGTGACGGCGCCTACGGCGTTACCGATGTAAACGGCGGCGGCCTGGAGATCATCGTCAAGCAGAAGGGCTCCGGCGGCACTGCCGACCCCCTGGATCAGCGCTCCAGCGTGGGCTGGAAGGCGGTAAAGACCGCACAGCTGCTGGTACCCAACTACCTGGTGCGTGTGGAGAGCTGCTCCAAGCGCTTCTCTGCCACCGTGGAGGCCAACTGATGACCCCCGCCCAGGCCATCGCCCAGGCCGATGACCTCACCCCCAACACCTACCCCCAGAGCCACAAGCTGGCCTGGGTGGCAAGGGTGGAAGCGGCCCTGAGCGGCCGGGAAACGGAGCTTCAGCTGCAAACCCCCTTGCTTGCCGCCGCGCCCTACGATGAGCTGTATATCCGCTATATCCAGGCCCAGATCTTCCTGGAGCTGGGGGAGATCACCCGCTACAATAACGCCATGGCCCTGTATAACAACGCCCTGGCCCAGTACCGCCGGGCCTATATCCGGGAAAATACAGCTCCCGCCGCGCATCTGCACCAGCTGTAACCTCCCCATTCGTAGGGGCCAATGCCCACATTGGCCCGCCATCGCCGCACCGTCGGCGGGCGGATGTGGGCATCCGCCCCTACGCGCTTACCCCCGGGGGGTAGGGCGGCCAAAGGCCGCCGGCGATATAGATTCCTGGCGGAATCTGCGATATTGCCTGCGGCAGCGATATGTGCTGCGCACTCCTGTTGCGGTGCCCGGTGCCCTCGTTGCCGACGGAGCGGCTTCCTCGTTCACCGACCGCTGCCACTCGCTCAGGTCGCTTCATCTGCCGCTGGCAG
>JAFSBW010000028.1 GCA_017437095.1 Oscillospiraceae bacterium | reverse complement strand
AGTTGGTAGAGCAACTGACTCTTAATCAGTGGGTCCTGGGTTCGAGTCCCTGCAGGTGTACCAAATGGCCCATTGGTCAAGTGGTTAAGACAGCGGCCTCTCACGCCGTTAACATCGGTTCGAATCCGGTATGGGTCACCAATTTACACTTGACAAACGCAGCATAAGGTGTTATAATTCCAGGCGTTAGAAGCGCGCAGCGCTTTTGACATAAATGATGGGTAATACCCATCCATACGAGTTGGTATTGATTGCCATGAGGGTCCACCTGTTCCCATCCCGAACACAGAAGTTAAGCTCATGTGCGCCGACGATACTTGCAGGGTGACTTGCCGGGAAAATAGGTAATGCCAACATAAGCCAAGCCTTTGGTTTGGCAAATATTCCTCTTTAGCTCAGTCGGTAGAGCGACGGACTGTTAATCCGCAGGTCGTTGGTTCGAGTCCAACAAGGGGAGCCAGAAAAAAGACGGTTACGATAGTAACCGTCTTTTTTCAATGATGTTTGCCTTTGGCAAATGATGTTGGCTACGCCAATGATGCCGCTTGCGCTAACGATGTCGGCTGCGCCTAATGTTGGTGGCAAACATCGCATCATTGCGAGCAAAGCGAGCAACATCATTATGCGCTAGCATAGCATCATATCGGCGCAGCCGATACTTCACAAAAAGCTTTATTGTTCCGCTACTTTCTTAAAAACTACCACCCTTTTGGGTAGGGTTTCTCGACAGCCATAGACGCTTACTATTGTAACCGTCTTTTTTCAACGAAATAAATCCCTTTGGGATTTGTGAAATTGCCTTTGGCAGTGAAATATTGCTTCGCAATGTGAAATGCGCTGAGGCGCATAAGGGATTTATTTCATTTCACTTGATGCATAGCATCAAATTTCACAATTCACAAGGTGAATTATTTCACATTTACCGTATGGCAAATATTTCACTAAAATCATGTCTTTTCAGCGGTTTGCATTATGTGGCGTAAGCTCAAAGCACCACCCCAATGGGGTGGTGTCTTTTCTTCCCCTTGTCGGCCTGCCGCAAGGCGAATATTTTACTCAATTGCAGTTGATTTTGAACGGCCGATATGATATAATGAACGAAAAGAGATGATATTATGGCTGAAAAGAAATCTTTTTATCCCTTCATATTTGCAGCGGCTGCTATTTTGGTGATTTTAAGTATTCTTGCGATCGTTACAAAATCCTTTGTGGCCGATGTGATTCTCCATAGCTATTTTAGCGTTCTTTGCGTGGTTACTATCATTAAACTGCTGCAAAAGAGCTTTAAAGATTACCTTAACAACAGCAAGACTACCGTTTTGGTGCTTTGCTCTGCTGCGCTTATCTTAGATCTTGTGATCGTAGAAGCTATCCGGTTTGTTTTGAGCAAGGGAGTATCAACGGCGCTTTTTCTGCCGGCTTGCCTTCCGCTTTGTTTTATGATCGTTATGCGCGGCTATGCCAAGGATTCAGGGCAGGATAAAGCTTGGCAGCGGAACGCCACATATATTGTTGGGATAGCGGTTTTATTGCTGTCTATATATTTTGAAATATTATCCTTTGTGCAGATATGAATTACCACCCATTGCCCATAATGATCTGCCATTTTCTAAAACAAACCACCACCCGTCTGGGTGGTGGTTTTCTCTTTTGCCTTCAATCCACCAACCGGCGCAGCTTTTCCTGGTTTTGGATCGTTACGCAGCCCCGGGAGAGGCGCACCGTTTCTTCGCTTTGGAAATAGCGCAGCATCCGGGTGATCACCTCCCGGTGGGAGCCAAGATGGTTGGCGATGGTCTCATGGGTGATCTTTAGAGAAAGAGTGCCCTCAATGGCGGCTTCCTCCAGCAAAAACGCCGCCAGGCGCTTATCCAGGCTCTTCCAGAGGATCTGCTCGATGAGCCACATGACATCGGAAAAACGGCTGGCCATTACCTCGTTGGTATAGTTTGCCAGGGGCGCGGATTCCTCCATAACGCTCTGGTAGGCCTCTACAGGTATGACCCAAAGGCGGGTAGGCTTTTCCGCCTCGATGGTAATGTCAAACTGGATGGAGCGCATCATGCATGAGGCGGAAAACAGGCACATATCCCCCTCAAACAGCCGGTACACCGTGATTTCCCTGCCCTCATCAGAGAGGATATAGGCCCGAAGCTGGCCGGATTCTACAAGAAACAGCCCGGTACAGTCCAGGCTTCCGTTGTGCAGCAAAGTGCCTTTTTCTACCTGGCGGTAGACCAGCCCTTGGGTAAGCTTGCTTTGCTGAAGCTGGGTGAGCTTACTCCATACGGGAAAATAGCTTTCCAGACCCATAGTGATCCCTCCTTGTTTTGTTATAGCATACTCTATTTTTTCCCTCGTGTCAATTTCTTTGATAAAATGGGGAAGGGCTGCCTTTTGGGGAGCTTTTCCGGCAGGGGCTTTTCCCAAAAAACGGAAGAGCCCAGAAAAAACTTTACAAAATGGGTGCTTTGGTGATATTATCACGGAAGAAAGCAGCTCCTTGCGGTATACTATGGTCAAACAAAGAAAGGAGCTGACAGTTATGGCAGCAATGAATATCAACAAAAACCAGTTCGAACAACTCCTTCAGGGCAGCAAGCCGGTATTGGTGGATTTTTGGGCCCCCTGGTGCGGCTACTGCCGGCGCATCGGTCCGGCTTACGATGCTTTGGCCCGGGAACTTGGCCAGAGCCTGGAGATCGTCAAGCTCAACATTGACGAAGAGCCCCGCCTGGCCCAGGCGGAGGGCATCGAGGTGATCCCTACCCTGATCCTCTACAAGGAGGGCAAGGCGGTGGATTCCATCGTAGCGCCGGAATCCAAAGCCAGAATGGAGCGCTTTATCGAAGAAGCTTTGGCAAAATAATGGGAGGTCAATAATATGGATACCAACCGTATATACGATATGCTTATTGTAGGCGGCGGGCCGGCAGGCTATACCGCGGCGCTGTACGCCGCCAGAGCCGGGCTGGACACCCTGGTGCTGGAAAAGCTTTCCCCCGGCGGGCAGATCGCCCTTACCCACCAGGTAGATAACTACCCCGGCTTTGAAGAGGGGATCGACGGCTTTGATCTGGGCATGAAGATGCAGGCCCAGGCGGAGCGTTTTGGGGCAAAGACTGCCTTCGCGGAGGTTTACAGCCTGGAGCTGGAGGGCCAGATCAAGACCCTGGAAACCAGCGAGGGCAGCTTCCGGGGAAGAACGGTTGTGATCGCTACCGGGGCAAACCCCAAAGAGCTGGGCATTGAAAAAGAAGCCCAGCTGGTGGGCAGAGGCGTTGCCTACTGCGCCGCCTGCGACGGGATGTTTTACCGGGGCAAGACCGTTGCCGTAGTAGGCGGCGGCAACTCCGCGGCGGCGGATGCCCTGCTGCTGAGCCGGGTGGCGAAGAAGGTGATTCTGGTGCATCGCAGAGATACCCTGCGGGCAACCCAGATCTACCACAAGCCATTGCTGGAAAAGGAAAATGTGGAATTTTGCTGGAACAGTCAGGTGGAGGAGCTGATCCACGGCGATAAGCTCCAGGCTATCCGCCTGCGCAATACCCAAACCGGGGAGCAGACCCTGGTAGAATGCGAGGGGCTGTTTGTCAGCATCGGAAGAAAGCCTGCTACCGAGCTGGTAAAGGGCAAGCTGCCCCTGGACGAAGCTGGCTATGTGATCGCCGGGGAGACCACCGAAACGGGCGTTCCCGGAGTTTACGCCGTAGGCGATGTAAGGACGAAGCCCCTGCGCCAGGTGGTAACGGCGGTAGCAGACGGGGCCATGGCCGTGGCTATGGCGGAAGAATACCTGGCGGGCCGGGAAGGCTGAAACCGGGCAAAGCCTGCCTGAGGGGCAGGCGCGGAAAGGAATGAAACCGAAATGCAGTATGTGATCGCCTTTTTGGAGGGCATTATTACCTTTATATCCCCCTGCTTGCTGCCTATGCTGCCGGTGTACCTTCTGTATTTCGCAGGCGGCGGCCAGCGCAGCACAGCCAAGACTTTGCGGGGCGCTTTGGGCTTTATAACCGGCTTTACGGCGGTATTTATGCTCCTGGGAGCGCTGGCCGGCGCGGTGGGCAGCTTTTTGCGGGAGTATGCAGTGGCAGTAAACATCGTATCGGGCCTGATCGTGATCCTCTTCGGCCTGAACTACTTGGGGCTGTTTCAGATCAAGCTGTTTAAAGGAAGCCGCCTTAGCATCCGCACGGATAACATGGGCTTTTTCTCCGCGGTGCTGTTCGGCGTGGCCTTTTCCATCGGCTGGACGCCCTGCGTAGGGGCGTTTTTAGGCTCGGCGCTGATGCTGGCATCCCAGCAGGCCCACGCGGTGGAGGGAATGCTCATGCTGCTGGCCTACTCCCTGGGCCTTGGCATCCCCTTTGTGCTGTGCGCGGTGATGGTGGACTATTTCAAGGGCGCTTTTGATTGGATCAAGAGCCATTATCAAACGGTAAACCGGGTCAGCGGCGCGCTGCTGATCGCAATCGGCATCCTCATGGCTACGGGAGTTTGGGACAAGCTCCTGGGCCTGCTGAGCTAGGCTGAGGGGAGGCATTATGAAAAAGAAAAGCACACTTTTGATCTTAGCCCTGGCTTTTGTACTGATACTGGTGGGGGCGGGGATCGCCTACCGGCATTTGGCGAAGCAGGCAGCGCCGGAGCAGCTGGCGGTGCAGACCACACCCCCGGAAGACACCGGCAGCGATCAAACGCCCCAGTATTCCGCGCCGGATTTTACGGCCTACGATGCGGAAGGTAACCCCGTGCGGCTCAGCGATTTTGTGGGCAAGCCCGTGGTGCTGAATTTCTGGGCCAGCTGGTGCGGCCCTTGCCGCAGCGAGATGCCCCATTTCCAGCAAAAATATTTGGAGCTGGGCCAGCAGGTGCAGTTTTTGATGGTGAACATGACCGACGGCAGCCAGGAAACCCAGGCCGACGCATCGGCCTTTATCGCCAATAACGGCTATACCTTCCCCGTGCTTTACGATACCGGCATGGAGGGGGCCATTACCTATGAGGTCTACTCTCTGCCCATAACCTTCTTTATCGATGCGAAAGGCAACCTGGTGGCCTACGCCTCCGGCGCCATCAGCAGCGACACCCTGCAAAAGGGCATTGATATGATCCGATAAGCAAAGGAAGGCCTCAAAAAGAACAAGACACTCCTAAAAAACTATCCTGTTTTACTGTAGGGGGCGGCCTATGTGCCGCCCCGATTGGCGTTTTATGGGCATTGTATCGGAATGGTACATAGGCCATTCCCTACATAGATATCCGGGAACAGCTGCTCCTGTTTTATAGCTGCGGTTGCTTGACAAGGGAAGATTTCGATGTTACTTTATAATCACAGATAAGCGCAGGAGGTGGAAACCGTGAAAAGAATAATGGAAGCAATCAAGAATGCGGCATCCACAGTCTTTCTTTATATCATTGGTACGATTTGCCTGATTCTGTTTTTCATTTTTGCTGTTTTCTATATTCCTGTGGATTATATTCGCTACAAAAGATCGCCCTATTACAAAATCGAGCGGATAAAGTATAGCTTTTTTGACGGCACGGGAGATGGGTTTAAGCTTTACAATGAGATCGCTGAAAACGAGCTTCCTATCGAATATTTTCAAGACCCGAAGAAAGAAGCTGTATCGTTAGGAAAGTTTGTTTACAATGGGATTCTACTGATTTCTGATTGCTGTTACAATTTCACCTACAACCCAGAGGAAGAAAAATGGGGCTGGTGGGATGAAGGAGAAGACGGCGATGAGGAAAGCAAGGATGACGGGGAGGAACGCCAGCTCATTATGGGGCTGGATGAGTTTATAAAAGAAGAAATCAATTCTGCCAATACCGCTATGGGCAAAGAGATCTGTAGCCGGGCCATGGTTGTTACCTGCGAAAAGAATATTGAAAACAATCTGGAAGAAGCCCGCAAAGAGCCCCGTTTCTTGCTCTACGACGATAGCCGCGTAGAAGCCCTAAAGCGCTTCTGCCGGGAAAATGCATAAACTAAGGGACTGTGCAGAATAAAAGTTTTGCACAGTCCCTTATTGTTTTAAATCAGTTTTTCGTAATCTCTGCCGCCGTAGAAAAAACGCAGGATATATACCCGGTTTTCTGCTTCTACGGGATGATAGATCAGCAAAAAGTTACCGATCACCACCTTGCGGTAGCCCAAAGCCCGCAGCCGCAGATCGTGGCAGCATTCATGCAGCATAGGGAAGTCCTTTAACTGCCCGTAAACGGCCTGCACCTGATCCAGAAGGTTGGCCGCGGCGCTGGGATTTGCCAGATCTCCGGCGATATACCTAAGGGCTTCTTCCAGGTCTTCATGGGCAGCTTGTGTTACAAACAGATCATAGGCCATATCGCTCACGCAATCCCTTCAAAGAAGCGTCGGCAGATATTACCTCGCCGGTTTTGACCTGCTCCTGCGCAACTGCAAGCTTGGAATACACATCCAGCAGGCGCATCTGCTTTTCGTAGGTTTCCAGGCTCATAATGACCATATCACCGTAACCGTTTTTGGTTATAAAAATAGGTTCCTGGGCTGCACGGCAGCGGTCGGAGATCTCGCTGGTGTTTTTCAAATCACGAATAGGAATAATTTGTGGCATAACAGCACCTCCTTGTGGCCTTATTATACCACGATTATACCGCGAGAGCAAGAGAAAAAATAAAACAGGAGAAAATTTCTTTACGGAGAGCAGGGTTGACTTCGGTTTGATGCTGTTTTGTGAAATAGAAATACCTCTTGCGTTTCTTTTTAATTTCCAGTATACTGTTTTTAGAAGAAGCGCCGGGGTATCCCGGCGGCTGGGTTTGTAAAGAGAAGGAGAGAGGTTTTTATGGCACGGTATGTAAGAGATTTTCCGTTGAGCGCTGCGCCGGAGCAGGTGTACGGCGCTGTGCGGCAGTATTTGATGACCGAGGGGTATTCGGAAACTACCCTCAACGGCGAAAATGTGCTGAAAAAGGGCGACGGCTGGGTGAGCCCCCCTACCTGCTTTAAGTTTACATTTTTTGAGGGCTTTGTGCGCATGGAGACCTGGATGTTCTATGCTATCCTGCCCGGGGTATACGGCAGCGAGCTGGGCCTGGAGGGCTTTGTTGCCTGCGCCGGCAAAGGCCCCTGGAAGCAGCGGGTGCGCCAGGTAGAGCAGATCCTGGCCCCGGCGCCTTACTATGGCATGGGCGCTATCCCGGCCTACACCCAGCAGGCAGCCGGCGCGGTTACAAACGCCTGGAATCAGGCGGCAGCCCAGGCTCAAACCCCGGCAGGCAACGCCCAGGCAGCCGTCAAGCCCCGCTTTTGCGCCAACTGCGGCGCGCCGGTAGGCGAGGGCGCTTTCTGCGCCAACTGCGGCAACAAGCTGCAATAATGCAATAAAAGGAAAAGGTATGATCCCGCTGTGGGATCATACCTTTTTGCGTACCCGGGAATTTTTCAAATTACAAATTACCAATTACAAATTATAAATTGGCGGCGCTGCGCACTCGCTTGCGTGGTTGCCAATTGCGGGCGATTCGTGAATCGCCCCTACGATCCGCTGAATAGGCCGGGCAGCATGGTAAACGGCGGCTGGCAGCGGTCCGCTGTAAACATACCGCGCAAATATCCAACAGCAACGGCGGGAGCAAGCCCCCGCCCTACAGCAAGCCCCAAAGGCATCGTAGGGCGGCGGCTTGCTGCCGCCGTAGCAGCGGGGGTTTGCAGGGCAGCAATTCGGCGGCCCTAGGGCGGGGCGTCGAGGGCGCTGCCCCCTACGAATGTACCGATTGCGGGCGCGTAGGGGCTGGCCTCCTGGACAGCCCGTGGCAGCGGGATCTTGCGCGGCAGCAATTCGGTGGCAGCTCTACATTGGCGGCCTCAAATACGCAAAGGAAATTGCCGTTGGCAAACAAAAGCCCCGCTGCCGAAAAGCAGCGGGGCTGAAATATTAGTAGCGCCTGGGGCGGATATACAGCTCGTGGATCTCGCTTTCCGGGCGGGCATGCACGCCGGATACCAGGCCCAGCATAGCGTACAGAGAAACGATGGAAGAGCCGCCGTAGCTGATGAAGGGCAGGGTCAGGCCGATAACGGGGGTAACGCCGATGCACATACCCACATTACTAAGCACCTGGAAGATCAGAGCGGAGGCAGCGCCGTAGCAGATCATGCGGCGCATATAGTCGTTGGTGCGGTTGCCGATCTGGATGCACCGGGCGACGACCAAAAACTCAGCCAGCAGCACCAATGCGCAGCCGATAAAGCCCAGCTCCTCGCCGATGGCGGAGAAGATATAGTCCGTATGCTGGGCGGGCAGCGCGCCGGACTGGGTACGGATGCCCTCAAAAAGCCCCTGGCCGCTGGTGCCGCCGCCGGTAAGGGACAAAAGGCTTCGCTTGGAGTGGAAGCGTTCGTCGATGCCCAGAGGGTCAACGGTAGGGTCAAACAGAATGAGAATACGGTTCCGCTGGTGCTGGTCCATAACATTCCAGATAAAAGGCCAGGCCGCAGCGATGGCGCCGCCGGCCAGCAGATACCAAAGCAGGCTGACACCGCCGGCAAAGGCCATACCGATAAAGATAAACACGAAGATCAGAGAAACGCCGGCGTCCCTGGACAGAGCCATATTCAGGCCTACCAGCAGGCCCAGATGGAATACCATGTGCAAAATGGACTTAATGCCGGAGATGCCGCTCTGATGCTCTTTCATAACAGAAGCCATAGTGACGATAAAGAACATCTTGCAGACTTCCGCGGGCTGAATATCAAAGGGGATCAGGGGGATGTCCAGCCAGCTTCGGTTACCGGAGTTGTTGTCCGTACCGAAGGGGATCAGCAGCAGAAGCATGAAAAGGTTGAACATAACCAGCGATGTGCGGCGTTCTGCCAGAACATCCGCATCGATGCTGGAGATTATGGCGTACATGAGAATACCTAGACCGGCAGCGGCCAGCTGGATAATGATAAAACGGGTGCTGCCCATGTGGTTGGTAGCGCTGGAGATCATAACGATGCCGAAGGAGGTGATCACCATGCACAGCAGTAGCAAAACGGTGTCGCCCTTGCGGAAAAATCTCTTAAATTCTTGCCAAAACCGGTACATAGCGCGCCTCCTTTCTAAAAGTTACCAACTATTATAGCATAAGCCGGGGCAAAAGTAAACGAGGGAGTATGAACAATTCTTAAAATCTCGGAAAAATGGGAGTATGTGGCGGGCAATGAGAGGAAAGTAGGGGAGGGTCTTGACCCTCCCTTGCAGTTCAGTTTCAAACAGCAGCTATTCGCCAGGCGCATCGCTCTCAGAACTCGCCTTGCTCTAACAGCTGCACAGATACTCAGAAAATCTAGGGAGGGTCAAGACCCTCCCCTACAACCGCACCCAAATGGGCTGTATCATCGGCTTTCAACTTTCAACTGCCAATTATCAATTGTCAATTGTCAATTGTTATCTCCCACAGCGCATTGCCCGGGAGCATGATGTTCAGATCCACATCCCCGGCGATGCCCGGCACCCGGCCGGTCTGGCTGTACTGCCAGATGGCAAAATCATAGGGGTAGGTCATTTCGTCGGCATACATGGCAAACCAATGGGGCATGTCCAGCAGCCGGTGCATATCCAGGCGCACCCCGGCATGGTGCCGGTTAAAATAGAGCATAACGGTGTAGCCGTTGTTCTTTAAAATGCGGTTGAAAATGCGGGTATAGGCGGTAAGCTGGCCGGAGGTAACATCCTTGGTGCGGGCGTCCGGGGCGGGCAGCTCCCAGTCGTAGACTACGGGCAGGTCAAGCTGCCAGCCATCGATAGAGCGCAGTGTCCAATCCGCTTCCTCCATAGCTTCCAGGGCGGTAGTGGCCTGGGAGAAGAAGTACACGCCTACCTTCAGCCCGGCGGCCTTTGCCCCCCGGTAGTTGGCCTGGGCGTTGGGATCGGCGGTGATCTCGCCGCTGCCGTAGGTGCGGTAGCCTACCCGGATAAAGGCGAATTTTACCCCGGAATCGGCTACCTTCTGCCAATCGATATCCCCCTGGTAGCGGGAAACATCAATGCCCGCAATGCCCTGGCCGCTGCGCAGAGCCATGCGGCCATCCTGGGCAATAAAATCAGAAGCGCTGTACGGGTTTTTGGCCTGGCTTTGCAGCTGGGGCAGCGGTTCCATAGGGGGCTTGGCCACGGTTTGGGGCGCCTGACCCCGGAACAGCACCACAGCTACCGCTAAGAGCGCAACGAAAATAACGCTGAGCACCACCACTCCCGCAATCAGCTCCTTGCGGCGGCGGGCGGCCCGCTTATTTCTTCTCTTTTTCGCGGCAGTAGCCATGGCATTCCCTCCTTTTTCGGCAAAAACCTGGGTTTTCTACAGTATAGCACACAAAACGCCCGCTGCCAAGATGGGAAAAACAGGAGGCAGAAAATAGGCGGCAGCTATTGAATTAGCTATGCGCTTTCGCTATAATGTATCTGTTACGCTTATTTGAAAGGAAAGATACATTCTCCATGGCAGATACCAATTCTTCTCTGGCTAAGGCCAACCGCATGGGCACAGCCCCGGTAGGCAAACTTCTGCTTTCCATGGCCTGGCCGCTGATGCTCAGCATGCTGGTGCAGGCCTGCTACAATATGGTGGACAGCCTCTATGTCAGCCGCATCAGCCAAAACGCCATAACCGCAATGGGCCTTGCTTTCCCGGTGCAAAATATGCAGATCGGCTTTGCTACCGGCATTGCCGTAGGCGTGAACGCCTTGCTCAGCAAATCCCTGGGCGAGAACAACCGGGAGCGGGCCAGCCAGGCCGCAGGCACCGGCATTTTGCTTGCCCTGATGGCTACCGGGCTTTTTATGCTCTTCGGCATTTTCGGCGCCCGGCCCTTTTTTGAGATGCAGTCCGATGTAAAGGCTACGGTGGATGGCGGCGCGGCCTATGTGGCCATTTGCTGCATTGGCAGCCTGGGTATCTTTGTGGAGATCCTGGGCGAGCGGCTTTTGCAGGCCACCGGCAAGACCATCTACACCCTTTACACCCAGGGTACCGGCGCGGTGATCAACATTCTTCTCGACCCTCTGTTTATCTTCGGCTGGGGCCCCATCCCGGCCATGGGCATTGCCGGCGCCGGCGTGGCTACGGTGATTGGCCAGTGGATCGCGGCCGTTTTGGCGGTGTTTTTCAACCTGAAATGCAACCGGGATATTACCTTCTGCCTGAAAAATCTGCGCTTCCACAAATACACCACCGGCCCTATTTTGGCGGTGGGCATCCCCTCTACGGTGATGATGGCCATTGGCTCGGTAATGAATCTGGGCATGAATATGATCTTCCAGAGCTTCCAGGAAACCGCAACCGCCGTGTTCGGCCTGTACTATAAGATCCAGAGCCTTTTCTTTATGCCGGTATTCGGCATCAACAACGCTACCATATCCATCCTGGCCTTCAACTACGGCGCCCGCCAGCCCGAGCGCATGAAAAAGACATTAAAGCTCTCAGTGCTTGCCATAGCCTGCTTTATGGCAGCGGGGCTTATTGTGTTTGAAGCTGTGCCCGGAGCGCTGATGGATCTGTTCAACGCCGATGCTTCCATGCGTAAAATGGGCATTTCTGCCCTGCGCATCGTGGCCATCCATTTCCCCCTGGCGGCCATTGGCATCGGCCTGGGAGCAAGCTTCCAGGCCCTGGGCAACGGCGTATACTCCAGCATCATCTCCCTATGCCGCCAGCTGATCGCGCTGCTGCCGGTAGCCTGGCTGCTGAGCCTGAGCGGCGATGTAAACCTGGTGTGGTGGGCCTTCCCCATTGCGGAGGTAGTGAGCCTGGCGGTCACGCTGATACTGTTTGCCCGCATCTACCGGCAGAAGGTTTTGCCCATGTATGAATAAGGGGCAAATTGGGGCGGCGGTGGCCTGCTGACCACAACATACAGTAGCCCCACAAAACTACCCCAAAAATTTCGGCCATTTTCTAGCCTCCGGAGGCATTGCCCCGGGGGCTTGTTATGTGGTATAATACAAACTACGACATATTTTGTGAGGAACCCGCTTATGGAAGACTTGACCATTTCCCAGGAGGCCTTGCGCAAGCTGCTGGCTGCCGGCAGCGGCGATGGGGCGCTGCTATACTTATATATTTCCAGCGGCGGCAGCGCTGACCAGGCCGCCAAAGCGCTGAATCTTTCCGAAAGCGCCGTAAACTGCGCCAGCGCTTTGCTGCGCCAGCTGGGGCTTTGGCCGGAGGACCGCCGGGGCTTTTTGCCCACGGGGCAGCGGCCCAGCTACTCCCAGGCCGATGTGCGCACGGCTATGGAAACGGATGTGGATTTTCGCAGCCTGGTTGGGGAAGTGGAGCGGCTTCGGGGCAAGGTGCTTACCGCCGCGGAGCTGGAGATCCTGCTGGGCTTTGTGCGCTACCTTGGCATGAGCGCCGAGGTGGTATGCATTTTGGTGAACTACTGCAAGGACCGTGCCCGCCGCCAGGGCCGCCTGCGCCCGCCCAGCCTGCAGGCTATTGAAAAGGAAGCCTACCTTTGGGCAGAGCGGGGCATTGAAACTTTGGAAGATGCCTCTGCCTTTATCCAGGCCCAGAATCTGCGCAACAGCCGCATGGGCAAGCTCAAGGAGCAGCTGCAGATCCACGGCCGCAGCCTTACCCCCGGCGAGGAAAAATACGCCGATAAATGGCTGGCCATGGCCTTTGACGAAAGCGCCATTTCCCTGGCCTATGAGCGCACCTGCCTGAATACCGGCGGGCTGAACTGGCCTTACATGAACAAGATCCTTACCCGCTGGCATGAAAGCGGCTGGCATACTGCCCAGGAGGTTATGGCCCGGGATCAGAAGCAGAAGCTTCCCCAGGGCGCTTTGGGCGAAATGGGCGAAGCCGAGCGAGAGGCCATTCGCCGGGCAATGATGGAGGAATAACATGGGATATACAATGGATGTGATCAGCCGCTCCCGCAAGCGGCTGGAGGAGCAGAACGCTATGGTGCGCTCCCGGTACAATGCCCGGCAGGCCCAGGTGTACGAAAAGCTGCCCCAGGTTTTGGAGATGGATAAGCAGCTGCGGCGCACCATGGTGGCGGCGGCAAAGGCTGCCCTGAGCGGCCAGGATGCGCCCCAGGCTATGGAGGCGGTGCGCCGGGAAAACCAGGCCCTGCAGGCCCAGCGGGAAGCGCTGATCGCCGCCCATTTCGGCCCGGGCTATCTGGACGAGCCTATCTGCAGGGAATGCGCCGGCAGCGGTTATGTGGGTGCGCGGATGTGCCGGTGTCTGGAAGCCATCTGCCGCCAGGAGCAGGATAAGGAAGCTGCCCGGCTGGGCGATGCCAGCCAGCAGCTGGAGGGCTTCCGGCTGGACTATTACTCCGAGGCCTGGAACAACGCCATCGGCGCCATCCCCAGAAAGGTTATGGAGAACAATCTGAAGATCTGCACCCAGTATGCCCAAAACTTTGCCCACGGGGCAGGAAATCTGCTGTTCAACGGCGGCACCGGCCTGGGTAAGACCTTTTTGGCGGTAGCCGTGGGCAAGGAAGTGGCCGCCCAGGGCTATACCGTGTGCTACGAAGGGGCGCTGGCGCTGTTTGACAAGCTGGAAAAGGCCCGCTTTAACCCTACTGAGGACAATCTGCGCCGGGCCAGGGAGCTGGAAGAATGCGACCTGCTGATCGTTGACGATTTGGGTACGGAATTTGCCGGCCAATTCGTCATTGCCGCCCTGTACGGCCTGCTCAACAGCCGCCTGCTGGCAGGCAAGGGCATGATCGTTACCACCAATTTGACCATTGCCGAGATCCAGGCCCGCTACTCTCCCCAGATCGCTTCCCGTATGGAGGGAGAGTTTACCCTGCTGCGTTTTGTGGGTACGGATATTCGCAAGCTGAAAAAGCAGGGCCTTTAATATGGAAACCGCGCTGATCTTTGATCTGGACGGCACGCTGCTGGATACTTTGGAGGATCTGGCGGACGCCGTAAACCATGTGCTGCAAAGTCTGGGCTGCCCCCAGCGCAGCTTGGAGGAAATTCGCCGCTTTGTAGGCAACGGCGCCGAGCTGCTTATGCGCCGGGCGCTGCCGGAGGGGCGGCAAGGCCTTGAAGAAGCGCTGGCCCGGTTTCAGGCCTATTATGGGGCGAATTGCCGCAACAAAACCGCGCCGTACCCCGGCATTTTGGATGCCTTGCAGGCTTTGGGGCAAAGGTATAAGCTGGCCATCGTGTCCAATAAGCCGGATTTTGCGGTAAAGGCGCTGTGCGCTGAGCTGTTCCCCGGCATACCCGCCTGGGGGGAGCAGCCGGGCATCCCCCGCAAGCCCGCGCCGGATATGCTGCGCCACGCCCTGAAAGAGCTGGGCGCCCAAAGCTGCATCTACATTGGCGACAGCGAGGTGGATGTGCAAACGGCAAAAAACGCCGGGGTAAAGTGCCTGAGCGTTACCTGGGGCTTCCGGAACGAGGATGCCCTGGCCAAGGCCGGGGCGCAGCGGTTTTGCCGAGAGCCGCGGCAGCTGCCCATGGCCATTGAAAGGATGTTATAAACCTATGGCAAATGAATTTTACGCGCTGATGAGCCGTATGCGCTATATTACCCGCTGGGGCTTGATGCGCAATACTTTTTCCGAAAATGTGCAGGAGCACAGCCACCAGGTGGCGGTGCTGGCCCATGCCCTGGCGCTCATCCGCCGGGATATTCTGGGCCTGCCGGGGGCTGACCCGGACAAGTGCGCCGTAGCCGCGCTGTACCACGATGCCAGCGAGATCCTTACCGGCGACCTGCCCACCCCCATTAAATACTACAACCCCGATATCAAGCATGCCTATAAGCAGGTGGAGCGGGTTGCGGGCAATCGGCTGCTGGATATGCTGCCCCAGCAACTGCGCGGCAGCTACGAGCGCCTGGTGCTGGAGGAGGACGAGGAGGTTTTGCCCACCGTTAAGGCGGCGGACAAGCTTTCTGCCTATATCAAATGCCTGGAAGAGCAAAAGGCGGGCAATACGGAGTTTGACTCCGCCGCCCAGCAGACCCACCAGGCCCTGCAGGCGCTGGATATGCCGGAGCTGGATTGGTTTATGGCCGAGTGCCTGCCCGCTTTTGGCCTGAATTTGGATCAGCTTTAATGCCCGCCCGGCGGATATCCCGGCGCTTTGCCAGGATTCGCCTTGACGGCATGGCAAAAATATGCTATTATCAGTAAGCCCCGCCGGTGTGGTGGAATAGGCAGACACAAGGGACTTAAAATCCCTCGCCGTAAAAAGCGTACCGGTTCGATCCCGGTCACCGGCACCAAGAAAAGGGATACCCCCAACAGGGGGTATCCCTTTTCTTGGTGCCGTGCCGGGATCGAACCCATCTAAATGCAACAGCCCGGTGGGCTGTTGCTTGCCGCCAGCTCGATGGCGGCAACACCTTAATTTTTGCCCCCAAGGGCAAAAATGCAAATCGATCCCGGTCACCGGCACCAGAAAAAGGCACTAATTGTGATACAATTAGTGCCTTTTTCAACGAAATAAATCCCTTGCGGGATTTGTGAAATACTCTTTGCGTGTGAAATTTGCCTTCGGCAAGTGAAATGCCTGTGGGCGTGAGGGGATTTATTTCATTTCACTTGATGCCAGAGCATCAAATTTCACAATGACCGGAAGGGCATTATTTCATATCCGGAGGATATTTCACTTCTAATATGCTTAACGATATAGTATAATTTGCCTTGGAAAGAGGTGTTTCTATGGCAGAATCCAAACTTCGAGAACTTTCAACTGATTTTGCGGTTAAGATTATCAAACTTTGTGAAAATGTCAAGGGGCATTATTCCCTTGTGAATCAGTTGGAGCGCTCTGCTACTTCGATTGGCGCTAATATTCGTGAAGCAAATTATGCCCACGGAAGACCTGATTTTATTGCAAAGCTACAGATTGCTCTGAAGGAGTGCTACGAAACGGAGTATTGGTTGGAGTTGCTCGTAAAATCCGAGATTTTGAACAGAGAAACTGTAATTGATCTTTACAACCAATGCGGCACAGTTCGCCGCATATTGATCGCTTCTATCAATACAGCAAAGGGAAATAGCGATCCCAAGCAATAAAGAATGCATGAGATTTGTTTTGCAACAATGCGGAGGCTTTTGTGCTAAGCGTACGGGATCGAACTTATCTAAATACAATAGCCTATGTTTTTGAGTAACAAATTTACAAAACAAATAAGCACCTGATTGCAAATTTTGCAAACAGGTGCTTATTCTTTTACAAACTTGATTATTTCGTATACTTCACAATCGAGTGCATAGCAAAGCGCATCTAGTGTTTTGGTGCTGATCGCTTCCCCTTTTCTCATGCGATGAAAGGTATTTGCGGAAAAGCCTTGCTTAAAAATCAAATAATATTCGGTAATTCCCTTTTGAAACAAAGTTTGGTAAAAAGGCTCGTAGCTAATCATTTGTATCACCAAAAGTATAGTATCATACTTAAACCCTTGACTATACCTAATATATTGAGTATAATTATACTATTAAAATAAAGAAAGGATGCTTTACGATGAGCAAAGAACTGTTTGACAATGTTGGCAAAGAACTCAAATCTTTTGCAACGGTAATTGCAAATATAATTTTGGGAACATTTATTGTTTTAGGCGGTATTGTTTTAATCATAGGATTTTCAATAGGCGATGGCGCTGGTTTTATAGGCTTGTTGATTGCTATTTGTCTTTTTGTTTTTGGATATGTTTATTCCAGACTTAAAGTAATGCTACTGTACACATACGGTGAGATAGCGGATCGATTGATCTCCATTGACACCAAAATGCCTGAGTGCGTCAAACATAACAAGCCTGAAAAGATGCCTGTTAAAACAGTGGAGAAAAAATCGGAAAACAAGGGCCTACGCAAAGAAAGCGGGTGGGAATGCTCATTTTGCGGGAGTCAGAATCCGGCCGATGCTAAGTTCTGCAAAACTTGTGGCATAGAGAATGTTGATATATAGTTGCATCTGAAATAGAATTTCAAATTGATCTTGTCACCGGCACTAACTAAAAAACGCACTTTTGTCTAGCGACAAAGGTGCGTTTTTTCAATGATGTTTGCCTTCGGCAAATGATGCCGTTTCACTAATGATGCCGCTGACGCGAATGATGTCGGCTTCGCCTAATGTTTTGGGGCAAATACCGCCCTGCACCGAATATCCATTGCCTTTCGAAACGGCACGCAGGGCGATGCCTACTCGGGCAAACCGTCTGCCGACGGGGAATGTAGGGACACCCGTCCTCGGGTGTCCGGGGCGGCGATTTGCGGCAGAACTCAGGCGGACACCCCGGGAGGGGTGTCCCTACGGTCATCCAATGGGTGCGGCAGAGTGCTTTTTAATATTTTCCAAACATTTCAGAAAACATTCCCAAAACTTCTTTGGTTAGAATATGCCCATAAATCAAAACCAAAGGAGCTAAATATTATGGACAACAAGCAGATGGAACAAATGGCGCGCGAGCATGATATGACCGGGATCGATCCCCAGGTTGCGCAGGAAATGGCCGGCGCGGTAGCCCGGGGCAGCGCTAGCGCCTATCAAAAAATCGAAAAAGGGGTAGTTAACGGCTACAAGAAGATCGAAACCGGCGTAGTTGCCGGCTACAAAAAGATAGAAAACGGCGTGGTAAACGGCTACTTAAAGCTCCAGGACGGCATTGTAGACGGCTTTGGCAAGCTTGTCGACAAGTGTGTTGAGGTGCTGTTTGCCAGAGAAGGGGAATCTGTGGAGCAGGCCAAGGCAAGACTTTCCCGTAAAGCTCCCGAGGTAAGCGAGGAAGCCCAGACTGCCGAAGAAGCCCAGGCTGAGGAATAAAACAAAATACAGTTAAGGGGCGCCGCACACAGCATGCGGCGCCCTTTTTGGCATTATTTGGCTATGGCGCGCTCTGGACATAGCTGCGCAGTACATAACCCAGCAGGTTTTGGTATTCTACCAGGGCAAAATCCCCATGAAGGGCCAGGAGCAGGAAGCCCTCGCCTTTGGGAATTGTGGTAATGGCGGGGGCGTTGGCGCTGGGCGCTGTGCGCAGGGTAAGATATTCCTTGCAATCGGCATAGCAGGCTGCCGCTTCTACCGGCTCAAAGTCTTGCGCTACCGGGTAAGCCTGGGTGTCGGTAAAATGCCACCATTCGCCGCTGTAGGCCTTGAAGCCGTGGCGCAGCATAAGCTGCTCCAGCAGCCTTGCGTTTTCGGCGGCTTCCCGGGGGCAATCGCTGTAGTCCCGGTCTGCCAGGGGGGAGAAATCGTCAAAGCCGCTGGGCATTTGCAGCTCTTTGCCGCTCCCATCTACCAGGGTAATGTCTACGGTATTGCCCCGGCTGTGGGAGCTGAAGCCCTTGTGGGGGTTGGATACATACTTGGAGTCGGGGCAAACTTCCCAAAGCCGGAACTGGGCGGAGGGTGGGCGAAAACCGTCCCAGAGCTTCAGGGAAAGCCCCTGTTGCCCCAATTCTTCCTGCACCGCCATCAGCTTTTTTACAGTTCCGTAGCGCAGCCAAACCTGGCTGAAATCATAGATCCGCTGGCCGGTGAAATTATGCTCTGTAGCATAGCGAAGCTCCACGGCCATATCGGGGACATAGTCTATAACCCGGACAAAATCATCGTCCTGGGGCTCAGGCTGGGTAATTTCCAGGGGCGGTTGAGTGGGCGCGGGAGTGGTCACGGGCGGAGCGGTGAGGGCCGGGGTAGAAACCGGGGGAGGGCTGAGGCTGGGAGCGGAAGCCGCCGGGGCAGTCTGGCCGGGGGCAGAAACTGTCGGCTCTGCCCTCGAAGCGCAGCCGGCCAAACACAGCGCCAGCCCAAGAACCAAAAGAACCACCGATCTTTTCACATCCCCCGCCTCCTTTCGTTATGGCTAGTTGGGAAACTCGTAGATATACACATAATACGCTCCACCGGCATCCCGGGCGGTAATGACCACCGAGCTGTTATTCAGCCAGCCACAGAAGGTTTCCGGATTGCCGGTTACATCCCGGGTAAGCATATATAGCTTGCCGGTATCCGGGTTTAAGATGCCAAGGCTGGAAAAGCCGTAGCCCAGGATCCCCCGGTCGTTGGTTTCTTCGTAGGCAATGAGGATGCGGCTGCCGTCCGGGCTTTCGGAGGTGGTGAGCTTTTTCGTATTCAGCCCGGTCATATTCAGCACAGCGCCGCTGCCCAGGTCCATCAGATCTACGCTGCCGTCCTCCCGGAACACCAGGCAGTGCTTCCCGCCGCCGGCATTTTTCTGGATTCCCCGGTAGCCGGCGCCGCACTTGGAGGCGGAAGTTGTATCTTCCAGAAGCACCTTTTGCGCTCCGGTGGGGATATGGTAGCTGACCAGGTGAAAACGGTCGCCGCCAAGGGCATCGAGGAAGATGAGGGTGCTGTTATCCAGAAAATAGGGGCTGAAAGCGTTTCTTCCTGTCAAAGCATCCAGGGTGGCAAGGGTATTTTTCTCCAGATCGCATAGCCAATATCCGTAGCTGCCGTTTTGCAGATCTGTGCCAAGAATAAAGGCATAACGAAGGTCGCTTGTGGGCTGGCAGTAGTCGAGGATCAGGCCGTCGTGGGGAATGGCTGCCAGCAGGTCGGTTTTCTTCAGGGTATCCAGCTCCAGCAGGAAATAATCGTGGGAGTAGTGATCATCCGTAAGCACCGGCACAGACAGCAGAGCGATATCGGCACGGCCATCGATGGCGGTCACATTCCAGCCGTTGCCCACAGGGTCTTGGCTCAGCCCTTGAGGCCATACCCGGATGCTCAGCTTGCCGTTTAAGATGGCGTAGTCGAAGATGATTTGGTGGGTGCGGCCGCCGTGGGTCAGGGGGAATTCTATCCGTTTGGCGCCGATGTTTACAATGCCCTCCTCCCGGAGTTCCCAGAATGCCCCGTCGGAAGGGGCTGCGCCGCTTTGGGTGTAGGAGCAGGTGTAAAAACCGCCCTCGTAGGTAAGCACTACGCCCTGGCTGGTAAAATAGTGGGCGTGGACAATGCCGTCAATGCTGAGCGTATCCAGCTGCCCCAGGCCGGACGGGGATGGGCTGCCGCTCTGGGTCTGGGACGGGGCAGGGGGATCGGCGGCGGGAGGCGTTTCATGGGTGGAGATCTGGAAGATAGAGAATACCAGCGCCCGAAACTCCGGGCTGACAGCCATAGCCGTACCCACAGACCCGGCCAGTATCAGCGCTGCGGCAAGGCAGGCGATCAGCTTTCTGCGCCAGGTCATGGCGCGGGGGCTTTCGCCGCATTCAAAATGTCGGTCATCGATCATGCCGATGGCATCCAGCAGCTTATCAGCATCCATCAGTATCCCTCCTCTTGCAGAAACAGGCGCAGCTTGCCCCGGATCCTGTGCAGCATGGATTTTACCTTGCTTTCGCTCAGGGAGCTTTTGGCGGAGATGTCCCGGAGGGAAGAAAGGTCAAAATACCGCATGAGAAATATCCTGCGCTGGGCTTGGGGCAGAGTGTCCAGAAAACGGTCGATGGCCCGGGCAAGCTCCTTGGCTTCTGCCTGGGCGGCAGGGTCTGCGCCGCCGGGAATACACTCAGATAATTCATCCAACGCGGCCGGAACGCTGCCGCCGCCCCGCTTATCCGCGCTTAGCTTGCGCCAGCGGTCAATGGAGATCCGGCGGGTAAGCTTGCCGAGAAATGCGGAAAGAATGCTGGGGCGGTTGGGGGGCATGGCGTTCCAGGCGGCCAGATAAGTATCGTTTACGCACTCCTGGGCATCCTCCCGCAAGGGTAGAATGTTGCTTGCGATGGATAGGCAGAAGCGGTCATATTTGCGCTGGGTCTCATAGATCGCCTGCTCAGAGCGCTGCCAGTAAAGCTCTACGATCATGCTGTCTTCCAATGGGATCACCTCCTGTACCTATCTAGTCGTAAAAGAAGGGCTTTGGTTGCAAATTTTTCTAAATTTTCTAATAAAATTATAGTACATCTTTCCGGCAAAGTCTACTGCAAAGCAAACAGCCCGGTTTTGCCGGGGATATGCCGTTGCAAAGGGGAAAGGGCCGTGGTATAATCGGGTTAAAGAAACCGAGGAGGCGTAGATATGCTGGGAAAGCTGCGGAATATGACTGCCATCTACTTACTAAAGGGCGAAAAGGTGCTGCTCTTGTACCGCAAAGGGGGCAGGGTAGTAACCGATGTGTGGACGGGCTCTGCCGGAGGGCATTTTGAAGGCTTTGAACTCAACGATGCCCGCGCCTGCGTGCTGCGGGAGCTGCGGGAAGAGCTGGGCCTGGGAGAAGAAGACCTGGAGGGCTTAACGCTGCGCTATGTAGCCCTGCGCAACACCAAGGGGGAGATCAGGCAGAACTATTATTTCTTTGCCCGGCTGCGTGACGGCGCGCCCCAGGAGCTGCGCTCGGCAGAGGGGGATGTAAAATGGTTTTCCCTGGACGCTCTTGGCCCGGTGGAAATGCCCCTTTCTGCCAAGTTCGTCATGGACCATTACTGCGCCACCGGCCGCTATACCGACAAGCTGTACGCCGCCGTGGTAAACCCGGAGGGGGCCACCTTTACGGACCTAAGCCAGTCCTGAGGCCTTTATGCTGTCAGGCAATTCATGCTTTGCAATTCATGGCGTCAGCCAATTTATGCCCGTAGGGCAAATCATAAAAACACCCATTTTTGTGTTTTCATCAATAGTGAATAGTTATAGACACAGTGTGTCCATTTTCGAAAAAAAGCGGCATTTCTCGCTTTGTGTCGTGTAATTTCGGAAAAAAGGGCGGTATGATTGCCACGAAAGGAGGAAATGACAATGGACCAACAAAAAACAGGTGAATTTCTGAAACACCTGCGAAAGCAGAGGGGGCTGACCCAAGAGCAGCTTGCCGAGCATTTTTGTGTAAGCTCCAGAAGCGTTTCCCGGTGGGAAACGGGCAATAATATGCCGGATCTGGACACCCTGATCGAGCTTGCGGATTTTTATGATGTAGGCATTCGAGAAATTATTGAAGGAGAAAGGAAAAGCGAGAATATGGACAAGGAAACCAAGGATACCCTGAAAAAAGTGGCGGAATATGCCGCCGAGGAAAAAAAGCAGACGAGTGACCGGTTAGCAACTGTGCTTGGCTGGCTGGCGGTCTTACTGGTAGTCAGCGCGCTGCTGTTTCAAAGAAAGACCCAAGGCCTGCTTTACGGCATCGTGCCGAAAAATATCTGCATCGCCATCGTCGTGACGGTGGAAAGTCTGTGCATGATCGTAGTTTTGCTGAGCTTTTTGCACATGCGGGGCGCGCTGGATAAGTTTACGAAGAAAAAGAAGGCAAAGCGCTAAGGGCGCAGCGGCGGAGCAGACCTGCCGGGAAAGGCCAGATGCTTAACTAAAAAGGCGGTGTTCGCGCCAGGCGGACACCGCCCTATTTTTATGCCTATATTTCTGCACAAAATTTGCCCCCAATATTTGGCACAACTGAGAATTGCGAAGCGGCCAATAAAGGAGTATAATAACTGGGTGAAAATATCTCTGTTGGAGAGAAAGGTGGATTTTTATGAAGAAGATTATGCACAGAATCGCCAGCTTGCTGCTGGTGCTGGCTATGATCCTGGCTTTGGCTCCTGCGGTTATGGCTGCGGATGAGGTTACTGTGTACCTCAAGCCCAGCTCCAACTGGCTGGAAGGCAATGCCCGTTTCGCTGTATATTACTTTAACGCAGGCGACGGCTGGGTGAGCATGACCGATGCCGGCGGCGGCTTCTACAGCGCCAATGTGCCTGCCGGCGCTACTGTTATTTTCTGCCGTATGAATCCCGGCAACACCACCAACAGCTGGGACAATAAGTGGAATCAGACTGGGGATCTGCCTCTGCCCACCGACGGCAAGAACTGCTTCTATGCCCCCGAGGGCACTTGGGACGGCGCAGGCAGCGCCAACTGGGGCACTAAGGAAACCGCTCCCGATGTGGATGAGCCCGTATTTACCGGCTATACCGTAGCCGGCGAGGCCGGCCTGTGCGGCGCCGGGTGGGATCCCGCGCAGAATGCCATGACCGAGACTTCCGAGGGCATCTGGGAGATCACCTTTACCAATATTCCCGCCGATACCTACGAATTCAAGGTAACCGACGGCACCTGGAGCAATTCCTGGGGCGAAGGCAGCGGCAACGCCAGCGTTGAGTTGACCGCGGTAGGCGATGTAACCATTACCTTCAACGCCGACACCAAGGAAATTACCGCAACCGTTACTTATACCGGCGCTGAAGTTCCCGAACCCACCGATGCCCAGTATACCGTAGCCGGCGAGGCCGGCCTGTGCGGCGTGGAATGGGCTCCTGCCGAGAACCTCATGACCGAGACCTCCGAGGGCATCTGGGAGATCACCTTCACCGATGTTGCTGCCGGTACTTATAAGTTCAAGGTAACCGATGGCAGCTGGGACAACTCCTGGGGCGAAGGCAGCGGCGATGCTGCCGTTACCCTCACCGGCGCAGGCGATGTAACCATCACCTTCAACGCCAATACCAAGGAAATTACCACCAGCGTAGCCTACGCGCCCGCTGAGTATACCGTTACCTTCCATTTCCTGCCCGACGAAAGCTGGGGCGATACCATCAACGCCTGGCTGTGGAAGAACGACAGCGACAGCATCCCCGGCTACGAGGATTACCACATTTCCTGGCCCGGCAAGGCCATTACCCCCAATGCCGACCATGAAGGCTGGTATGACCTGACCGTAGTTACCGACGATGCTAACGGCTTTAAGTACATCTTCAACGACGGCTCCAACCAGACCGCTGACCTGGTTACCGGCCCTCTGTCCGGCGATCAGGAGATCTGGCTGGTAGGCCAGACCCGGCACGACACCGCTCCCGAGGAGTGGACCGGCGTTCCTACCTATAACTATACCGTTTACTACCACAATACCAACAACTGGCCTAAGGTCTATGCTTATACCTGGGGCGATCACGGCGAGCTGCTGGGCCCCTGGGCCGGCACCCAGGCCAGCGCCGTAGAGGGCAACGACGGTTGGTATTTCATTACCCTTACCGTGCCTGCTGACGAAGTAAACCTGATCTTCAACAGCGGCGACGGCAGCCAGACCCCTGATTTGCAGGTTGCTTCCCAGCAGGATGCGCGCCGGGTAGAAGCCTGGATCGATGGCAGCGATACTTCCTACACCGCTCCCGACGGCTGGAACGAGGTTCAGCTGGGCAATACCGTAAAGATCCACTTTATGGCTCCCTATACCAGCTGGGGCGATACCATCTACGCCTGGCTGTGGAACGGCGGCAGCGATGTGCCCGGCTACGAAGAGTACCACAAGACCTGGCCCGGCAAGAAGGTAGAGGTTGACCACAGCAACCCCGGCTGGTACTATCTGGAGGTTACTACCGAGCTGTCCGGCTTCAACTTTATCTTCAGCGGCAAGCGCCAGACTGCCGACCTGCATACCGGCCTGATCGAGGGCGATATGGAGATCTGGGTGTACGGCAACGATATCTACACCCGTAAGCCCGATGTTCTGCCTGCCACCGGCGACACCGCCAACATCGCCCTGCTGGGCGGCCTGGTGATGCTCAGCGCGCTGGCTATGTGCGCTATGGTCATTGGCAAGAAGAAGCTGATCTAACACTATATTGGCTGTATTTGAGAGCCGCTGCCTTTGGGCAGCGGCTCTGTTAGCTTTTTGCTTGCATTTTCGCCTAAAATGGCGTATGCTATAGCATATACAAAAACTGTGAGGGCAAAGCCATGAATATCAAGCAATTAAAACAGGAAGCTCGCCAGCGCCTGGCCCCGGCGGGGAAGCTGCCGGCAAAGCTTACCTTTATTTCCGTAGGAGTGAGCCTGGCGGCTGCCATCATCTCCGGCCTTTTGGGGGAGATCGTCAGCGGCTATCAGGGAGGCGACGGCCTTTCCGGCATGGGTATGGCCAGCCTGCTGCAAACCTTGGAGCAGTGCGTTGATCTTGCCGTACAGCTGAGCTCTGTATTTTGGACGGTGGGCCTTACGGCGGCCATCTTTGCCCTGATCCGGGCAGAGCAGGCCGACAAAAGCACGCTGTTTACCGGCTTTCGCCGGTTTGGGCCGTTTTTGCGGCTGTTTCTGCTGAAGGCGCTGATCGTAATGGCGCTGGCCATCGTTATGTACATGCCCGCTATGCTGATCTTTTCTATGACGCCCTGGGCCATGAATCTGGAAACCGCAGTGCTTACCAACCCTGAGATTTTGGATTCCCCCGAGGCTATGGAGGCCCTTTTGGGGCAAATGGTGCCTATGCTGGTGATCTATGGCGTGCTGGTTCTGGTGGCTGTGCTGGCGGTGATGTACCGGCTGCGGTTTGCGGAAATGTTCCTGATCTCCGGCTGGAATAAGGCGCTGCCTGCCATGCTGGCCAGCAGCGGCATGACCAAGGGCATGGTTAAGGATCTGATCCGGCTGGATCTCTCCTTCTGGTGGTTCCATTTGGGGAGCATTTTGCTGCTTGGCATCTGCTATTTGGATATGATCCTGGAGCTTTGCGGCGTATCCCTTGGGCTGCCCTCCCAGGTTTCCTATTGGCTGTGCTACCTGCTGTATGCTCTTGGGCATCTTGCCCTGGAGGTTTACGCCCGGCCTCAGGTTACCGGCGCAGACGCGGTGCTGTTCAACCGGCTTTCGGTAATTGAGGTATAATATAGAATATAAAAAGAGAGAACAAAAGGGCAATTTGCCCGGATGTTCTCTCTTTTTTGTGAAGTTTTTGCAAAGCAAAAGTGAAGCTGCTGCGCAGTGAAGTTTGTGCCGATGCACAAGTGAAGTTAAGTTTGCCCACTTTGCCGCAGGCAAAACTTCACGATCCTCAGGATCACTTCACTTACAAAGTAAACTTCACTTGCCCAAAGGGCAAACTTAGTTTTATCACGCCAGATAAATGGCCTTGCAGGCCAGCATGGTCATGTAGCAGTCCAGCTTGCTTACCAGCTCCATGGGAGCGTGCATGCACAGCACCGGCACGCCGGCATCTACGGTAACGATGTTCCGGTTTGCCATGTAGGCAGCTACCGTACCGCCGCCGCCCTGGTCTACCTTGCCCAGGGTAGCGATCTGCCATTTTACGCCGGCGTTGTCCAGGGTGGTGCGCACATGGCCCATAGCCTCGGCGGAAGCATCGCTGGCGCCGCCCTTGCCCCGGGAGCCGGTGTACTTGCAGATGGCTACGCCGTAGTTGAGCTTTGAGTTGTTGCGGGCATCGCAGGTGCCGGGGAAGTTGGGGTCGAGAGCGTTGGATACGTCCGCGCTGAGGCAGAAGGAAGACGCAAAGCAATGCTCCAGCTTTACACCCTGGCTGTCGCACAGAATGCCCATAAAATACTCAAAGGCATGGCTCTGCATACCGCTGATGCCCACGGAGCCGATCTCTTCCTTGTCCGCCAGGATGCACACGGCGGTGTGCTTGGGAGTTTCCATATCCAGCAGGGGCAGGATCTCGGCGTAGGCGCATACCCGGTCGTCATGGCCGTAAGCGCCGATGAGGCTTCTGTCCAGGCCCACCTCGCGGCTGGGGCCTGCGGGCACGATGGTCAGCTCCGCGCTGAGGAAATCCTCTTCGATAATGCCGTACTTTTCGTTGAGCAGCTTCATAATGTTCAGCTTTACCAGCTCGCTCCCTTCGCCGGCCAGAGGCTCGGTGCCCAGGATCACATTCAGCTGCTCGCCTTCAATGGCCTTGGCGGCGGTTTTCTGCAGCTGCTCGCCAGAAAGGTGGATCAGCAGGTCAGATACCATCAAAATGGGGTCGTTTGCATCCTCACCCACGGTAACGGTAACCACAGTGCCGTCCTTGCGGTACACAACGCCGTGGAGGGCCAGGGGAACGGTTACCCACTGGTACTTCTTAATGCCGCCGTAGTAATGGGTCTTAAAATAGGCGATCTCGCTTTCCTCGTACAGAGGGTTGGGCTTCAGATCCATGCGGGGGGAATCCACATGGGCGGCGCAGATGTTAGCGCCGCTGGCCAGGCTCTCCTGACCGATCACGGCAAGAATAATGCTCTTGCCCCGGTTGTTCATATACACCTTGTCGCCGGGCTTAACTTCCATGCCGGGCTGCAGGGCTACAAAGCCATGCTCAATGGCAGCTTTTTCTGTCCAGGCAGTAGCTTCCCGCTCGGTCTTGCATGCGTCCATAAAGGCCATGTAGCCCCGGCAGTAGCTTTCCATTTCGGCGCGCTGCTCCTCAGTCAGGCCGGCAAAGCCGTTCTTGGGGGCGGCAAGCAGCTTTTCTTTCAATTCTTCGTTGGTCATGGGGTTTCCTCCTTCGTATTTTTCCCGGAAGAAGCTAAGGCACTTGGCGTAAAACTCTTCCTGGGTGGCATTGTTTTCTAAAGTATGGTCGCAAAGCCAGCGGAAGCTCTCCTGGCTGCGCTGGGCATCCATGCGGCTGCGGGCGTAGCTTTCCAAGATGCCGTCCCGGGCCATAAGGCGCTTTAGCCGGGCCTGGTATGGAGCGGCGATGTTTACGGTAAAATCGCAAAGCTGGGCCAGGCTGCCTTCAAAAAGGCCTATGGCATCAATGGCAGCAAGCCGGGGCTTGTCCTGCAAAAGGCGCAGCACCTCGGCTTTTACCGCCGCGTGGGTAATGCCGTTGAGATCCAGCAGGGCCTGGGCATCTTCAAACACGATGGCGCCCAGCTTTTTGCGGTTAAGCACGCCCTGCTCCGTTACCCCGGAGAAGCGGCTTTCAATGGCCGCAACCAGGGCTTTGTCCTCCTGCAAAAGGCGGTGGTAGATGGCATCGCAGTCCAAAACCCGGCCGCCCAGCGCCTGAATGGCCCGCAAAGCGGTGGTTTTGCCGCAGCCGGTGCCGCCGGTGATCCCTATGATCATGCTTCCACCTCCGCGTCGATGATCTGGAAGGCTGCCGCCTTTTTCAGCCGGTTTTGCACAGCGTAGGCAATGCCGCCTCCCACCGGGCAGCGGGCATATACCTTGGTAACGGCGCTGCTGTCCAGCTGCCGCAGGGCATCGAAAAGCCCGGCAGAAAGGCTGGCAGGGTCTGCTTCCGAGCCGTAGCTCAGGGGGTCACAGCCCCGGTACAGCTCCAGCTCCTCCTGGAAGCACAGTACCCGCTGGCCCTTTTCATAGTGGCGGTTAATATAGCCTGCCGCCGCTTCCCGGCTGCCGGAAACGATAACGACCGGGGCTTTTGGCGCGTAATGGCGGTATTTCATGCCCGGGGCTTTTACCACCTCGTCCTTATCGATCTGGGCGGTGACCGCCTTATCTACAGTTAGCTCTCCCAGAATTTCCACCAGCTGCTCCGGGGTAATGCCGCCGGGGCGCAGCAGGCGGGGGGGCTGCTCCGTAAGGTCTACAATGGTGCTTTCTACGCCCACCCGGCAAGCTCCGCCGTCTACAATGGCATCGATCTTGCCGTTGTGATCGTGCAGCACATGCGCCGCGGTGGTGGTAGAGGGGGTGCCGGAAAGGTTGGCAGAGGGGGCTGCGATGGGCACGCCGGAAAGGCGGATGATGCTGCGGGTCAGGTCGCTATCCGGGCAGCGCACCGCTACGGTAGAAAGCCCGGCGGTAGTGCCCTTGGGTACAATGTCCTTAGCGGGCAGCACCATGGTAAGCGGCCCGGGCCAAAAGGCTTGCGCCAGGCGCCAGGCTGCCTGGGGAATGTCATGGCAAATGTCTTCCATTTGTGCCGGGTCAGCCACATGGAGGATCAGAGGATTGTCCTGGGGCCGGCCCTTGGCAATAAAGATTTTGGCAACGGCGTTTTCATCCAGGCCGTTGGCGCCCAGGCCGTATACGGTTTCCGTAGGCAGAGCTACCAAGCCGCCTTTTTTCAGGATATCCGCGGCGATAGAGGCAGTAGCCTTATTGTCTGCGGATAAATACAGAGTATCCATGCTGATCTCCTCCTTTCAATTACAAATTACAAATTATAAATTGGCTGGGTGCGGCGCAAGCGGACGGGTGTGGAGAGTGAAGATTTGAGAGTTAAGAGTGAAGATTTCGGCATCTTAACTCTTCACTCTTCACTCTTCAATCTTGCAGCCTGGCGGCTTTGCGGGCGATCAATGATCGCCCCAACGCACTCATAATCAGCGCAACGATCCATTATCCTTAACCATTATCCATTTTCAATTGTCAATTGTCAACTGTCAATTGTCAATTATAAAAAATGGAGCAGCTAAGCTGCTCCGTTTTTTATTACGCGATGGGCTGGTTGGAAGCTTCGATGATCTGCACGAACTTTTCAGCCACCAGGCTGGCGCCGCCGATGAGGCCGCCGTCGATATCCGGCTGAGCCAGCAGCTCGTAGGCGTTCTTCTCGTTCATAGAGCCGCCGTAGAGGATGGTCATAGCCCGGGCGTGCTTAGAGGTGTAGAGCTTGCGCACCACAGCGCGGATATGCTCACAAACCGCCTCAGCCTGCTCAGGGGTAGCGGTGCGGCCGGTGCCGATGGCCCAGATGGGCTCGTAGGCGATGACCACCTTGCGGATCTTCTCTGCGTCAACATCCTTCAGAGCAAGCTTTACCTGCATGGATACCCACTCCTCGGTAATGCCGTTTTCCCGGTGCTCCAGGCTTTCGCCTACGCAAACGATGGGGATCAGGCCGGCATTGAGAGCGGCGTGTACCTTGGCGTTGATCTCGCCGTCAGTTTCGCCCATGGCGCGGCGCTCGCTGTGGCCCAGGATCACATACTTGCAGCCGGCATCTACCAGCATATCGGTAGAGATCTCGCCGGTATAGGCGCCGGAGGGGTTGGCGTTGCAGTTCTGGGCGCCGATGCCGATGCGGGTTTCCCGCACGGCACGCACTGCGGTGCCGATAGAAACGGCAGGCACACAAAGGGCAATGTCACACCAGCGGCCTTTGGGCATAATGGCCTTCAGCTTGGTCATGAATTCCTTAGTCTCGGTGGCGGTCTTGTTCATTTTCCAGTTGCCTGCGATAAGGGTCTTGCGGTATTTTCTGTTCATGGTTTACTCCTTAAATATAGACACTCTCAAAAGAGAGAAAAAATTCAATGTAAGGGGCTGGGGGATGGTGTTTCCCCCAGCCGTAGTTGCGATAACAGAGGTGTTTTAACTTAATTTACTTGTCTTCCAGGCAAGCGATGCCGGGCAATTCAAGACCTTCCAGGAACTCCAGGGAAGCGCCGCCGCCGGTGGAAATGTGGGTGATCTTGTCAGCAAAGCCCAGCTGCTCGCAGGCTGCAGCGCTGTCGCCGCCGCCAACAATGGTAACAGCCTCGCTGTCGGCCAGGGCCTGAGCCATGGCGACGGTGCCGGCAGCCAGAGTGGGGTTCTCAAATACACCCATGGGGCCGTTCCAAACAACGGTCTTGGCGTTGCGCACAGCCTCAGCGAAGATCACGCGGGTCTTTTCGCCGATGTCCAAGCCCTCCAGGTCGCTGGGGATGGCATCGATGGAAACGGTCTTAACATCCACAGGGCCGTCGATGGGGGAGGGGAAGCTGCCAACTACGCAGTCAACAGGCAGCAGCAGCTTTACGCCCTTGGCCTCAGCCTTTGCCATCATGTCCTTGCAGTAGTCGATCTTGCTCTCGTCCAGCAGGCTCTTGCCTACATTGTAGCCCTGGGCAGCCGCGAAGGTGTAGGCCATGCCGCCGCCGATGATCAGGGTGTCTACCTTCTCCAAAAGGTTGTTGATAACATTCAGCTTGTCAGCGACCTTAGCGCCGCCCAGAATGGCAACGAAGGGACGCTCGGGGTTGGCCAGAGCCTTGCCCATGATGGAAACTTCCTTCTGCACCAGGTAGCCGGAAACGGCGGGCAGATAGTCGGCAACGCCGGCGGTGGAAGCGTGGGCGCGGTGAGCAGTGCCGAAGGCATCGTTTACAAAGATGTCAGCCATATCAGCCAGAGCCTTGCTCAGCTCGGGATCGTTCTTGGTCTCGCCCTTCATGTAGCGGGTGTTCTCCAGCAGCATGACCTGGCCGTTCTGGAGGGCAGCAGCCTTAGCCTTGGCATCCTCGCCGGCAACATCGGCAGCCATAATAACTTCCTGGCCCAGCAGCTCGCTCAGACGGGCGGCAACCACCTTCAGGCTCAGCTTGGGATCCCATTCTACCTTGACCTTGCCCATATGGGAACACAGAATGACCTTTGCGCCCTTGTCGATGAGGTACTTGATGGTGGGCAGGGCAGCTACGATACGCTTATCGGAAGTGATCTTGCCGTCCTTGGTGGGAACGTTGAAGTCGCAGCGGCACAAAACGCGCTTGCCGGCTACTTCAATGTCTTCAATAGACTTCTTGTTGTAGTTCATAATGATTCCTCCATTATTTGTGGGGCAGCAGCCCCCATTTTTCCAACTTCCAGCAGCTGGGGAAAATCCAGCTGCCGCAGCGCTTCAAAGGCGGTAATGGCAACTGCGTTGCTCAGGTTCAGGCTCCGGGCATCGCTGCGCATGGGGATGCGCACGCAGGCCTCCCGGTGCGCTTCCAGAAAATCCTCCGGCAGGCCCTTAGTCTCCTTGCCGAAGAGCAGATAGCAGCCGTCTTCAAAGGAAGCCTCGGTATACCGCCGGGGCGCTTTGGTGGACAGCAGCCACATTTGCTTTACTTCATTGCGCCCGAAGAAATCCTCCAGGTTTTCATAAACCTGAACATCTACCATGTGCCAGTAGTCCAGCCCTGCCCGGCGAACAGCTTTTTCAGAAATATCAAACCCCAGGGGCTTGATCAGATGCAGCCGGGAGCCGGTAGCGGCGCAGGTGCGGGCAATGTTGCCGCAGTTTTGCGGAATCTCCGGCTCAACCAGTACGATATTCAGCATGAGATCCACCGCCTATTTCAAAGTGCCGGTATATTATAAGACATTTTGGGCATAAAATCAATGCAAAAAAGCTACTATTTACAAGTTTTTTATAGAAGATTAGGTAGTATTTCCAACAAAAAGCGGCCAAATGCCAGGCTGTTGCCAGCGGCCTGTGGGTGCGGGGCGAAAATTGCAGAAAGCAGGGCCGGCTTCGCGTAGCTTACCCCTTTTTTACGATGCGATAGGCGGGCTTATAGGCCTGCCGATATTCGGCGCTGTGAGAAACCGCCGGGTAGCCTGCCTTCTGGTAGTCGGCAAGATAGTCGCCCAGCGCTTGGCTGTCAAAAGCAAATAAGCCTTCGGCGCTTAGGCGTTTCAGCAGGGCAAGCTTGTTAAGAAAGCCTGCAAGGGTGCCTTTGTGTTCGGCGGCGCAGCGGATAAACGCTTGCCCGAGGGCATCCAATTCTTCCGGCTTTACCGCCGCAAGATTCACACGGCAGATGCCGTTGCCGATATTTTCGTACAGCGGCGCAGCGGGATCTTTCTCGGTGGCGGCATATTCTGCCCGCAGATACGCCAGGAAGGCTTGCTCGCTTCGGATCAAATGCCCTCCGCCAAATTCATTTTGATAGATCAGCTTTACGGCATCGCCGGGCTGCATTTTTCGGTAGCGCGCGGCCTGCGCTTTCAGGATCTGTTCCAGTTCTTCCATTGCAGCTTGCGCTCCTTTCCTCGGGATTTTGTATGCTGCTGGACATAATGCAATGCGGTTTGCGGTTGCGCCGCATCCGCTAAACGGCTGCGAATTTTAGTGAAATCGGTCGCTTTGCTCACGGTGAAATTTCGCCTTCGCCGAAGTGAAATTTTCTGCTGAAGCAGAAAGTAAAATTAAATTTGCCCATATTTGCGAAGCAAATATTTCACTGCGGAGCAATTTCACTCCGCTTTAGCGGAATTTCACTTGCCCGCAAGGGCAAATTTAGTGGAAAAACTCCGATGCGAATGCATCGGAGTTTTTTCATGGGGTGGGTAATGGGACTCGAACCCACAACGCCTGGAACCACAATCCAGTGCTCTGCCAATTGAACTATACCCACCATATTTAGAAATTGTAGGGGCGAGCATCGCTCGTCCGCTGAATCTGCCTGCACCCGGCAGCGAAGCTGTGGCACGCCAGGAGGGACTCGTTAGAAAAGGTGTCGCTCCGTCAAGCCGTCGCGACCAACATGCCACCGGCATGTTGTGATTTAAATGGTTCGAGTCCTAAGAAAGACTCTACCATTATGCAACTGCATCGCCCTACCTGACATTTGCCTAAATAGTGGCACGCCAGGAGGGACTCGTTAGAAAAGGTGTCGCTCCGTCAAGCCGTCGCAACCAACATGCCACCGGCATGTTGTGATTTGAATTGTTCGAGTCCTAAGAAAGACTCTACGAACCTGTAATACGGTATCCCTTCTCGGTTGCTCTGCTGTAATGGCACGCCAGGAGGGACTCGAACCCCCGACCTACTGCTTAGAAGGATAGGTCTGGGCGTTTTTGGGGTGCTTTTCCGTCCGTTTGGTGCTGTTCGATAGGAGTATTTGAGAGATATTTTCCCCTTGGTGCTGCCCCGTCCATACCGAAATTTCCTGTTCTGGGTCAGAATCTGGGTCAAAAAACAGCACCCGGTTACTAAACCAGTAACCAGGCGCTGAAACTGTATTTCGGGTCATATTACCTGACGGCATCGGTTATTGCCGCCAGACAGTAGGTATCAAAACGAAGTGAACAATTAAAATCCCTTCACTACACACTACTATGGAGAGATACATTCGCCTTTTATCTCTGAAATCAAATGCACTCCGTAGAGGATGCCATCCCGGAAAGCTTTGCGTTCGTAGGCACTGCACAGGCGGCAGCAGAGGATAAACACTGCGTTGTTATCTTCCAGAGGCAAGATGTGCAGATATTCTTCCAACTCCTTAAATCCGTCACCAATCTCTGCTGGGTCACTTTCGTGGGACTCGGCATAGGCCTGATATAGCTGATCCAGGACAGTTTCGCAACCGCTGTCTCCGGCATCAAATGGATGGTTTTGAATGTAGGCATTCAGTCGAGCAGCAATCTCGTTCATAGCTCCATCCCTCCCAACTCATGCGCCAAGAGAACCCCCAGGCGAAGCCCCTCGATGAATCCAGCTTTTTCATGATCCCGGCAGAGCCTGCAAACCGGGTAGACGATCTGATCCATCTCCCGCAGCGGCATACCGTTCATCTGCTGGTAGAGCTCGTTAAAATCCGCGCGGATCTGCTCATTGTCATAGGGATTGTTTTCGTTGTAGCACTCGTAGAGCATGGTCAGGACAGATTCACCGTCCCCGAAGTTGGGTGGATTCGCTTTGATATGCGCTTTCAGGCTCTCGAAATATGGATTCATAGTAACATACCTCCTTTAAAATTTGTGGTATGTTACCTTGGGTTGCCGGAAATTGCAACTGTCATTAGTGCCAAATATATTGACAAACGAACGATTGTTTGCTAAAATATTATCACAACTGAATGAACCCAGGAACCTTCGAATGAAGGATTTTGTCGTCACCGAGCACCGGGGTACATTGCTTCCCAGCGATGTAATGTGAAACCACCAAATAGCCGGGCGCAAAAGTTTACCACATAACTGGCAGATTCTCTGTCGGATGTGTGGCAGTCTTTTGTGCCCGGCTTTTATTTTCCCCAGCGGCGTGCTCTGGATTCAATCAGCAAAGTGCACAGCGAAGCGGCATATGAATTGTGCAACCATCTGAAAATTAATTATTTTCAAAAATCTGTTACCAAAATGCCGTTCTCGCTGCCTACCTAGTGAGGGAGTCTCTCCCGTGCAGCTTGACAACTGAATGACCGTCCAAGGGGGATATGCAGCTGGCGAAGTGTGCGATGATACGAGCACACCAAGGCTGCGATACGGCGCAGAGATCCTGGGCTAGGAACTGACTTGGATAGAGCGGCGAGCATCAAATCAAAAACACAAAAGAAAGGAATGATTCATTGAGAGAAAGTAAATTCAAAAGTTATCAAGACCTGCCTCTGACCTTGACCGCGCCGGAGGTAGGCGAAGTCCTGGGGATCTCCAGAGCATCCGCATACGAATTGGTTCGCTCGAAGGGGTTCCCTCACATGAAGATCGGCACAAGAATTCTTGTGCCCAGGGACAAGTTCCTTGCGTGGATCGACCAGCAGACGGAGGTGGAAGAATGAAATTGTATGAACCGCCGACAAAGGAATTCTTCCGCATGCCCAATAAGATCTTCGACCTGGGACTGACTCCTATCCAGTTCACGCTGTACTCTTACCTCGTAAGTTGTGCCGGAAGCAGCACGATT
>JAFSBW010000027.1 GCA_017437095.1 Oscillospiraceae bacterium | reverse complement strand
TCTCTTTGTTTTTCCACAGTTCTACACTCCCACGGCATCTTACAGCACTCCTTTTGTCTGTTTTTTGATGCCTTTATTGTACCATAAAACTGTGTACCATGTCTTTACACACCTGTGTACTATGTTACTACACTGTACACAGTGCTCGTCCGGCAGAAATGTGTTGATTTTTCTAATATTTCAAGAAATTCCCGACTTTTCTTATTTCGGACGACCGATGGTCGCCCCTACAAAGGACTTTTTGATATACTTGCATGGGCGGCTATTGCCGCCCATAGTTTTTACAGAAGCTCTGTGGTCCAGTTTTTCTCCTGGATGGTCTCGTCCACCTGCCGCAGCTGGGCGCAGAGCTTATCCACCTGCTTTTGCAGGCTGCGCACATCCACAGTGCTTACGATCTTAATTTCGCTGACGCTGTGGCGCTGTACCCGGGCGCTGGCATGATCCAAAAACTGGCGCATGATCTCCAGCTTGCCGGTAAGGCAGTCCCGCCGGGCCAAAAGCTCCGTCAGGGTTTCGCCGCTATCGAGCTTGGTTTCGTTATTGGTGCGGTTGATGCGGCCAATCAGGCTTTCCAGGGTCTTATAGTCCTTGTCCAGCTCCTTAAGAAGCTCCTTAGGATCTTCCGCAGGGGTCTCACCCTCTTGCACCAGGGCGTTGTTGTTCAGCCGAATGCGCAGCTGGTTGATCCGGGTCTGCAGCTCGGAGCGCTGAGCCAATGCGTTTGCCAATTTCATGCTTCTTCCTCCATCGGGCTGATACGCTCCATGCTTACCAGCTTGTTGCCCTCTTCAATGCGCATGACGATAACGCCCTGCACATCCCGCTTATAAATGTTAATGTCCGAAGCCGGCACGCGGATGATCACGCCGCCGTTTTCAATGAGCATAACATCGTCATTTTCCTTGACCACACGGCAGGCTGCCACCCGGCCGGTCTTGGCAGTGATGTTATAGTTCTTCAGGCCCTTGCCGCCACGGCTCTGGGGGGTCTTTTCCCCGTTGGGGCCGGTGCGCAGATACTCGGAAAGCTCGGTGCGCTTGCCGTAGCCGTTTTCGGTAACGGTAAGCAGGGTGCAGCCCTCTTCCGCCTTTTCCGCGCCAACTACAAAGTCGCCCTCGCCCAAGGCGATGCCCTTAACGCCCATAGCGTCACGGCCCATGGGGCGCACATCGGTCTCATGGAAGCAGATGGCCATACCGTCGGTAGTGGTAATGAGGATCTTATCGTCGCCGTTGGTGCGCATTACATTTACCAGATGGTCGCCCTCGTCCAGAGTAATGGCGCGGATGCCCGTCTTGCGGTTGGTAGAAAGGGCAACGAAGGGGATGCGCTTAACGGTGCCGTTGCGGGTAACCATTACCAGGTATTCGTCCTCGTTAAACTCCCGGGTGGTAACAATGGCGGTAACGGATTCCTCCGGCAGCAGGGGCAGCACGTTTACGATGGCAGTGCCCCGGGCCGTTCTGCCGGCTTCCGGGATCTGGTAGCCCTTGCGGTGGTGTACCCGGCCAAGGTCGGTAAAGAAGAGCATATGATCGTGGGTAGAAGCTACGGTCAGGCTCTTTACAAAGTCTTCTTCCTTCAAATTCTGAGCGTTTACGCCCCGGCCGCCCCGGCTCTGGGTGCGGTAGGTATCCACCGGCATCCGCTTTACATAGCCGTGGCTCGAGAAGGTAAAGGCGCAGGTTTCTTCCTCGATAAGGTCTTCAATGTCGATCTCGTCCTCGATGTCCTGGATCTCCGTCTTTCTCTTGTCGCCATACTTATCCCGGATAGCGATCAGCTCCTGGCGCAGCACGCCCCGCAGCTTGGCTGAGTCTGCCAGCAGCTCTTCAAAGTAGCCGATGCGCTGCATAAGCTCGTTATACTCGTTTTGCAGCTTTTCCCGGTCCAGGCCCTGCAGCGCCTTCAGGCGCATATCCAAAATGGCCTGGGCCTGCACATCGTCCAGGCCGAAGCGCTCCATGAGCTTTTGCTTGGCATCGTCGTAAGCGGTGCGGATAATATGGATCACTTCGTCGATATTATCCTGGGCGATCAGCAGACCCTCCAACAGGTGGGCCCGCTCTCTGGCCTTGCGCAGGTCATACTGGGTGCGCCGGGTAAGCACATCCTCCTGGTGGCGCAGATACTCGTCGATGATCTGGCGCAGGGAGAGGATCCTGGGCTGGCGCTGATCGTCCACCAGAGCCAGCATAATAATACCAAAGCTGCTTTGCAGAGCAGTCTGCTTAAACAGCGTGTTCAGCACAACCTGGGGGTTGGCATCCTTCTTCAGCTCGATGACCATGCGCATGCCGTTGCGGTCGCTTTCGTCACGCAGGTCGGAAATGCCTTCCAGGCGCTTATCCTTTACCTGATCCACCATTACCTTAAACAGCTGCCGCTTATTTACCTGGTAGGGCAGCTCGTTTACGATAATGCGGGTGCGGTCGTTGTTAAAGGTCTCAAATTCTGTACGGGCCCGCACAACGATCTTGCCACGGCCGGTGGCGTAGGCGGCGCGGATGCCGCTGCGGCCCATGATGATACCGCCGGTAGGGAAGTCTGGGCCGGAAATATGCTCCATCAGGTCCGGCAGGGTAGCTTCGCTGTCGTCCAGCACGCAGATGCAGGCGTTGATAACCTCCGTCAGATTGTGGGGCGGAATGTTGGTAGCCATACCAACGGCAATGCCGGAGGAGCCGTTTACCAAAAGGTTAGGGAAGCGGCTGGGCAAAACCCGGGGCTCTTTCAGGCTTTCATCGAAGTTGGGGTCCCAATCTACGGTGTCCTTGTCGATATCCCGGAGCATTTCGCTGGAAATTTTTGCCAGACGGGCCTCGGTATAGCGGTAAGCAGCGGCAGGGTCGCCGTCTACAGAGCCGAAATTGCCCTGGCCGTCTACCAGCGTATAGCGCATGGAGAAATCCTGAGCCAGGCGCACCATGGCATCGTATACGGAGCTGTCGCCGTGGGGGTGGTACTTACCCAGAACAGAGCCAACGGTGGTAGCGGATTTTTTATACTTTTTGTCCGGGGTCAGGCCGTCCTCATGCATGGTGTAGAGGATGCGGCGGTGAACAGGCTTCAGGCCGTCACGGACATCGGGAAGAGCACGGCCAACGATGACGCTCATGGCGTACTCAATGTAGGATTTTTCCATTTCCTCCACCAGATTGCTCTGGGTGATCACCTGATCAGGAAACAGAATATCCTCAGGCTTATAGTTGCGATTATGCTTTGCCAAAATGCGTCACCTCCTTAAATATCAATATTTACGGCATACTTGGCGTTGCGCTCGATCCATTCCTTGCGGGGCTCTACCTGCTCGCCCATGAGCACGGTAAAGATCTGGTCTGCCCGGGCGGCATCGTCCAGAGTAATGCGGCGCAGAGTGCGGCGCTCCGGATCCATGGTGGTCTCCCACAGCTCTTCCTTGTTCATTTCGCCAAGGCCCTTATAGCGCTGGATCTCGATCCTTGCGTTGCTTTCGCCCCGCATTTCAGCGGAGATCTTATCTCTTTCGTCGTCGGAATAGGCAACGCGAACGCTCTTGCCCTTAGTCAGCTTATAAAGGGGCGGCACAGCGGAGTATACATAGCCGTTTTCGATGAGCGGGCGCATATAGCGGAAGAAGAAAGTAAGCAGCAGCGTGCGGATATGGGCGCCGTCCACGTCCGCATCGGACATAATGATGATCTTGTGGTAGCGCAGCTTTTCAATGTTAAAGTCTTCGCCGATGCCGCCGCCCAGCGCGATGATCAGGGGGGAGAGCTTATCGTTATTGTAGATCTTATCCGCTCTGGCCTTTTCTACATTGAGCATCTTACCCCACATAGCCAAAATAGCCTGGAAGCGGGAATCTCTGCCCTGGATGGCAGAGCCTGCGGCGGAGTCACCCTCGACGATGTACAGCTCGCACAGGGAGGGGTCTTTCTCGTTGCAGTCCTGGAGCTTATCGGGCATACCGATGGATTCCAGTCCGGTCTTGCGCCGGGCATTTTCCCGGGCCTTGCGGGCGGCTTCTCTGGCCCGGTTGGCCATCATAGCCTTTTCCAGGATGATCTTGGCGGTTTGGGGATGCTCTTCAAAATAGGTAGAAAGCTGATCGTTTACGATCTGGTCTACCAGGGTGCGGATATAGGCGTTGCCCAGCTTGGCCTTGGTCTGGCCCTCAAACTGCGCGTCCGTCAGCTTTACGGAAATAACCGCGGTAATGCCCTCCCGGCAATCCTCGCCGGAAACCTTATCGTCGCCCTTGATCATGCCGGTTTTTATGCCGTAGTTGTTCAGCACACGGGTTAAGGCTGTCTTAAAGCCGGTTTCGTGCATGCCGCCCTCGGGGGTGCGCACATCGTTGGCAAAGGAGAGCATATTCTCGTTGTAGCCATCGTGATACTGCATAGCGATCTCCGCGCTGGCATCGCCCTTGATGCCGCTCATGTAGATCACATCGGTGTGTACCGGCGTTTTATTCCGGTTGGACCAGGTAACAAACTCCCGGATACCGCCCTCGTAGCACATGGTATCGGTAAGGTTTTCTTCCTGCCGGGCGTCGGTAATGGTAATGGAAAGGCCGGCGTTCAGGAAGGCTTCCTCCCGCATACGGTCGTGGAGGATGTTATAGTCATAAACGGTGGTATCGAACATCTCCGGGTCGGGCTGGAAGGTAACCTCGGTGCCGGTTTTGTCGGTAGTGCCTACAATGCGCATCTCCTGGGTAATGTTGCCCCGGGAGAATTTCATCTCGTAAATATTGCCGTTTTTGTATACCCTTACTGTCAGCCATTGGGACAGGGCGTTTACAACGGAAGCGCCTACGCCGTGGAGGCCGCCGGAAACCTTATAACCGCCGCCGCCGAACTTACCGCCGGCGTGGAGCACGGTATACACAACCTCCAAAGCGGGCCGGCCGGTCTGGGGCTGGATATCTACAGGAATACCGCGGCCGTCATCGGTAACGGTAATGGAATCGCCGGGGTTGATGGTTACGGTAATATGCTTACAGTAGCCGGCCAGGGCTTCGTCAATGGCGTTATCCACGATCTCATACACCAGATGGTGCAATCCCGAAGCGGAGGTAGAGCCAATGTACATACCGGGGCGCATACGAACAGCCTCCAGGCCTTCCAAAACCTGGATCTGCTCCGCGCCGTATTCCTGAGTTACTTTCAATTCGTCAGACATAAAATTCTCCGTCCTTGCTAGTTCAAAACGTTGCCGTTTTCAATTTCTATGGTTTTTCCCAGCCGGGTAAATCGGCCCGGCTCGCAGCAGGTAATGAATACCTGCCCCTGGGTAATTTGGTTCAGCACAAAATCCTGCCGGGAAGCATCCAGCTCGGAAAGCACATCGTCTAATAGCAGCACCGGCATTTCGCCGCACTCTCTATGCATCAGCTCCCGCTGGGCAAGCTTCAGGCTGATGGCCGCGGTACGCACCTGGCCCTGAGAGCCGAAGCTTTTCAGGCTGATGCCGGAAAGGGAAACATCAAAATCGTCCTTATGAGGGCCGGTCAAGCACTGGGCCGTTTCCAGCTCTGCCCGGGCGTGGCTTTCCAGATGCTCCCTAAGCTGATCCTGCAGCGCAGCCAAAGGGGCAAAAGGATCGCTGATATTGCTTACCGTCTTATATTCCAGGGAAAATTCTTCCCGTTTGCCGGAAAAACTATAATGGTACTTCTGGGCTTCTTCCCCCAAGCCTTTGTAAAACCTGGCCCGGTAGGATATGATCAGCGCGCCCACCTGGCACAGCCGGGCGTTATACTCCGGCAGCACCTCCAGCAAAGCAGGGCATTCAAAGCGGTCTTTCAAGATCCGGCTTTTTTGCTCCAGAATGCGGTTGTATTCGTTCAGCGCCGCTTCGTAATTGGGCCGCAGCTGGCAAAGGGCCAGATCCCCCAGCCGCCGCCGGGGGGCGGAGCCGGTTTTTAAAACCATCAGGTCTTCCGGGCAGAAAAGCACGGTATTTAAGCACCCGGCAATATCCCCGGCAGTTTTTACTCTGGCGCCGTTGCGCCAGATCTGGCGGGGGCGGCTCTTGCTGAACACTACCCAGCGCAGGCTCTGCTGCCGCTCCTGGGAGAAAACCTGGCCTTCCAGATCCGCAAACTCCGCGCCAAAGCGCACCAATTCTCCGTTTTTTGTGGTGCGGAAGCTTTTGCCGGAGCCTAAAAAGGCGATGGCTTCCAGCAGATTGGTCTTACCCTGGGCATTTTCGCCTACAATCAGGTTTACCCCCGGCTCAAAATCCAGCTCCAGGGCCTGATAATTGCGAAACTGCCGCAGGCTGATATTATTTAGCTTCATCGCCTACGATCACAAAGCTCTGGCCCATAAAGGTAAACAGGTCTCCGGGGTACAGCTTCTTGCCCCGCATGGTGCATACCTCGCCGTTAACCTTGGCTAATCCGTCGAGGATCATGTTTTTCGCCATGCCGCCGCTTTCTACCACATTGGCCAGCTTTAAAGCCGCTTCCAGCTTGATAAACTCGGTGGTGATCTTCAAGGGCGTTTCCGGCGCAGTTTTTTTACTAACCGTAACTTTCATAGTTATTTCCTCAGTTTTTGATTCTTACCGGCAGCACCATGTAAGAGAAATCATACTTGTTTTCCGCAGGGGTAAGCACAATGGGGCTCAGGCCGTTGGTCAGCTCCAAAATAACCTCCTCGCAGGGAATGGCCTTCAGAGCATCGGAGAGGTAGCGGCCGTTAAAGCCGATCTCCAGCTCCTTGCCGTCGCCGGCAATGGCGCATTTATCCTGGGCAGAGCCCAGGGTGGTATTGGTGCGCAGCTGCAGCTCCTGGTTAGAGAACACACAGCGCACCGGGCTCTTGTATTTTTCATTGACCACCAGGCCCACGCGCTCAATGCTGCTGAGCAGGTCGCTCACATGGGCGCCCAGGCGGATGGGGCAGTTGGTAGGCACTACCCGGCGCCAATCCAGAAAATCGCCCTCCAGCAGGCGGCAAACCAGGGTAGCTCCGCCGATCTGGAAAAGGATATGGGTCTTACCCAGAGTAAAAGCAGCTTCTTCTTCCGAATCCGAAAGGATCTTTTCTACTTCTTTCAGGCTGGGGGAGGTAACTACAAAGCTAAGCTCCCGGCCGATAGGGCTGTCTGCATGCCAGGTGCGCCGGGCCAGGCGGAAACCGTCTACAGCGATGGCGGAAACGGTCTCGTCGCTTACCTCAAACTTAACGCCGGTATGGATAGGCCGGGCCTGGTTGTCAGAAACAGCAAAAATAGTGCCGGAGATCAGCTCTTTCAAAGCCTTTTGGGGGATCAGAACTGCCCGGCCCTGGCCTACATCGGGCAGCTCCGGGTAATCCTCGCTGCTTTCGGCAGAGATGGCAAAGGATGCATAGCCCGCCCGGATGGAAACATGGAAGCTTTCATCTACAACTACGGTCACAGGGCCTTCCGGCAGGCGGCGCACGATGTCACCAAAGAGTTTCGCAGGCAGCACGCAGGAGCCGGGATCGGCAACCTCCGCATCAATGCGGTAGGTAATGGCGGTTTCCATATTGTAGCCGGTAAGGCTCAGGCCCACATCTGCCTGGCAGAGAATGCCTTCCAGAGCGGAAAGGGTGCTTTTTTGAGATACCGTACGGCTGGTAATGTTCAGGCCGTTTACCAGCAGGCTTTTTTCACAGGTGAAGCGCATACAATTCCCTCGTTTCTGTAAAGATAAATAGAATAAATATATTTTTTCGTATTTTAGGCAGTAAAAGCAGTATTAGGGAAAATTTATGTGAAAAACTCCCATCCGGCCTGGTTTTTCAAAGCCTTTTTCTTCACAGCCGGCGTTGAAAAACCGAAAGCTTTTTCACACGGGAAAAAACGGGAAAATTTTTCGCAGGATCTCCACAGCTAACTTTTTCTTTTTCCACAGCCAAATGTGGAAAAACGCTTTTACAGGCAGGAGTTGATATTGGCGGTAATATCGCGGATATTGTCCTTGAGCTGCTTGTTTCCCTTTTTCAGGGCATCCTCTACCTTGCGGATGGAATAAAGAATAGAGGTGTGGTCTTTGTTGAATTCCTTGCCGATATCCGGCAGGCTCAGGTTGGTAAGCTGACGGATCAGGTACATAGCCGTCTGCCGGGCTTCGGCAGTGCCCTTGTTTTTTAAAGTACCCCGCAGCACGCTTTCGTCTATGGAATAGAACTTGCACACATGGCTGATGATCAGCGCCGGGGTAGGCAGGGCGTTGCCCTCGGTCTTAAACATGTCGCCAATTACCTTGGAAACATTTTCAAGGGTCAAAGGCATATTGTCCAGATCCCGGTGAGCCAGGATCTTTTTTACGGTGCCTTCGATCTGCCGTACATTGGAGGTAACATTGATGGCAATGTAGTTGCAGATATCGTCGCTCAGGTCAAGGCCCAGGGAAATGGCCTTGTTTTTAATGATGGCCATACGGGTCTCATAATCCGGGGGCTGGACATCAGCCAAAAGGCCCCATTCAAAGCGGGTCTTCAGCCGGTCTTCCAAAGTGAGCATATCGCTGGGCTTCCGGTCAGAGGTCATAACGATCTGCTTATGCTCTTCGTAGAGCTTGTTAAAGGTATGGAAAAATTCCTCCTGGGTGCTTTCCTTGCCGGCAATAAACTGAATGTCATCGATGAGAAACAGGTCGGCTTCCCGGTATTTGCTGCGGAATTCGATATTCTTACCGCTTTGAATGGCGGCGATCAGCTCGTTGGTAAATTGGTCGCCCTTGATGTAAACGATATTGGCGTTGGGGTTTTGCTTGCGGATGCCGTTGGCAATGGCGTAGAGCAGATGGGTCTTGCCCACGCCGGCAGGGCCGTAAATAAACAGAGGGTTATATACCTGGCCGGGGTTGTTACTGACAGCGATGGCAGCAGAGTGGGCAAAGCGGTTGGAAGGGCCTACCACAAAATTGTCAAAGGTAAACTGGGGGTTAAAATCCATACCGGTATTGATATTATCCTTGCTGCGGAAGGAGGCCATTTCTTTTTCGCCGTAAACCATCAGCTTGGCATCGGAGGAGAAGATCTCCTTCAGCGCGTCGTGAATATAAGGGCTGTAGCGGCGCAGGATGATATCCCGGCGAAAATCGGAAGGGGAATAGAGAATCAGATGCTCTTCGGTAAGCTCTACTACCTCGCAGTCGTCAAACCAGGCGGCCATGGTAGTGCTGTCCAGCCGCTCTTCCATGTGGCGCATGACTTTCGCCCAAACATAGGCAGAGGAATACATAGTCTGCTGCTCCTTTCTATCTAAAAAATATAGGAAAAAACCACAAATTTTGCCCCTGTGAGCAAATATTTGGGCCATAATACTTCACCCTAGATTTTATCACATTTTACCCAAAAATACAAGCATTTTTCCACAGATACATCTATATATAGAAATATAAAAAAAGGGCCTGAAAACACGCTCTTTTTATGCGCATTTTGCGGCCTAAAAAAGGAATTTATTCTGCCCTGAAAATAAAAAAACCCGCCCCAGGTATTCCCGGGACGGTGCTACAAGAGCCAAAAAGAAAAGCCTCCAGAAAAATATCATTTTCTGTGCTATACAAAAGGCCAAATTTCGTTTATAATGGCCTGGAAGGAAAGTATAAATCATTATAGCAGGAATTTTGTATTTTTCAAGTGTCGTATTGGACGATAAATACAAAACAGACTATTATTTTTTGGTGAATATAACAATGAAATTTGCTTTTTATACCCTTGGCTGCAAGGTAAATCAGTATGAAACCCAGGCTATGGAGCAGCTTTTGCTGCAGCAGGGCCATGAGATCGGCAGCTTTCAGGAAAAATGTGACGGCTATATTGTAAATACCTGCTCCGTTACCGCCATTGCTGACCGGAAAAACCGCACCGTGATCCGCCGCACCCGCCGGGAAAACCCAAATGCTGTTTTGGGCGTTTGCGGCTGCTACAGCCAGCATGATCCCGAAGCCTTGCGAGAGCTAAACGCGGATGTGATCGGCGGCAGCGGCCAGCGGGAAGAATTTATCAGCATGATGATCTCCTGCGCAAAGGAAAAACAGCGCCTGGAGAATGTGGATAAGGCCTTGGCCCGGCGCAGCTTCGAGGTGCTGCCCGCCGGCGGCCTGGAGGGGCGCACCAGAGCTATGCTGAAGGTGCAGGATGGCTGCGTGAATTTTTGCAGCTATTGCATCATTCCCTATACCCGGGGGCCGGTGCGCAGCGCCCCCCTGGAGCTGGCGCTGCGGCAGGCCAGGGAGCTGGAAGAAAAGGGCTACCGGGAAATCATCGTTACCGGTATTGAGATCGCCTCCTGGGGGGTAGACCTGCCGGGCAAGCCTCAGCCTGCCCAGCTTTTTGGGGCCATCTGCCAGGCTGTGCCCAACCTGCGGGTGCGCCTGGGCAGCCTGGAGCCGCGGATCGTTACGGAAGAATTTTGCCAAAGCTTAAAAGATTATGTAAACCTCTGTCCCCAGTTCCACCTATCCCTGCAATCCGGCTGCGATACGGTGCTAAAGCGGATGCACCGCAAGTATGATACGGCGCGGTATCTGGAAAGTGTAGAGCTTTTAAACCGGTATTTTCCCGGCTGCGCCATTACTACGGATATGATCGTAGCCTTCCCAGGGGAAACGGAGGAAGAATTTGCCCAAAGCCTGGCCTTTATGGATGCTTGCCGCTTTGCGGATATGCATATTTTCCCCTATTCCCGGCGGCCGGGAACGCCGGCGGATAAAATGCCCGGCCAGCACTGTAACGCAACCAAGGAAGAAAGAAGCCGCAGGGCCATTGCAAAAGCAGCGCTTTTGCGCCGGGAGTATTTGCAGGCCATGCTGGGCAGGGAAGAAAAGGTGCTGTTTGAAGAAGAGCAAGAGGGCCTTTTTGTGGGCCATACCCCAAACTATACCAAGGTATACGCCCAAGGGGAGAACCTCCACAACGAGATCCGCACCGTCCGCTTGGAAAAGCTTTATCTTGACGGCATTTTGGGCACTGTATTGCCTTAAATTCAGGAGTTTTTTATGAAAACATTGCTTCATATCTGCTGCGCTCCCTGCGCCAACCAATGCATTGATGTGCTGCGCGGTGACGGCATGGAAGTTTCCGGCTTTTGGTATAACCCCAATATCCACCCCTTTACGGAGTACCGCTCCCGGCGCAACTGCCTGCGAGATTACGCTACCGCCATCGATCTGCCCCTGATCGAAAAAAATGACTACGCTCTGCGTCCCTTTATCCGGGAAGTGGCATCGGACATTGCCGCCCGCTGCGGAAAATGCTACGAAATGCGGCTTTTTGAAGCCGCCCGGCAGGCAAAAGAGCTGGGGTTTGACTGTTTTACATCGTCGCTTTTTATCAGCCCCTACCAAAACCACGACCTGATGCGCGAAACCGCGGAGCGGGCCGCCTTTGAATACGGCGTAGAATTTCTCTACCGGGATTTTCGCCCCTATTTTAAGGCTGGCCAGGAAAAAGCCCGGGAGCTGGGCTTTTATATGCAAAAATACTGCGGCTGCGTTTTTTCCGAAGAGGAGCGCTATTTAAAGCCCAGCAGAAGAGTACCTTGATTTGTTTTATGTAAACTAAGGAGAAGCTATGGATCAGATGAAATTTGCAGCCCCCTGCCTGTTTGGCCTGGAGGGCATCGCCGGGGATGAGCTGCGGCGGCTGAATATCGAAAATGTTGCGGTAGAAAACGGCCGGGTGCTGTTTACCGGCGATCGCCTTACCCTGGCCCGGGCCAATATCTGCCTGCGCACCGGCGAGCGCATCCTCATCGTGCTGGGGGAATTTACCGCCCGCAGCTTTGAGGAGCTTTTCCAGGGAGTATATAAGCTGAACCTGGAAGATTTCATCCCCAGCGACGGCGCTTTCCCGGTAAAGGGGCATTGCCTGAACAGCCAGCTTATGAGCGTGCCGGATTGCCAGGCCATTATCAAAAAGGCGGCATCGAAGCGTTTGGGCGAAAAATACGGCGTAAGCTGGCTGCCGGAGACCGGGGCGAAGTTCCAGCTGCAATTTTCCATTATGAACGACCATGTCACCCTTTACCTGGATACCTCCGGCGCCGGCCTGCACAAGCGGGGCTACCGGGCCCAGGGCAACGAAGCTCCCCTGCGGGAAACCCTGGCCGCTGCCATGGTGCAGCTTGCCCGTTTCCGTGGCCGGGAATTTTTCTGGGACCCCTTCTGCGGCAGCGGCACCATCCCCATCGAAGCTGCCCTCATCGCCAAAAACCGGGCGCCGGGCCTAAACCGCGGCTTTGCCGCCCAGGCCTTCCCCTGGATGGGTAAGGAGATCTGGGAGCAGGCAAAGGCAGAAGCCAAAGATAAGGAGTTTGCCGGTAAATACCAGATCATGGGCTCGGATAACGACCCCGCCTGCGTTTCCCTGGCCTTTGCCAACGCCCGGAAAGCCGGTGTTTCCGATTGCGTTACCTTCCGGGATGGGGATGCTACCAAGATGGATCTGCCTGCCAAGGAAGGCATTTTGGTCTGCAATCCCCCCTACGGCCAGCGCATGATGGAGCAGCACAGCGCCCAGCGGCTGTACAGCGCCTTTGGCCGCCATATAAAATTCGCCGACGGCTGGAAAAAGTATATCATTACCTCTGAGCCGGAGTTTGAGCATTATTTTGGCCGCCGGGCAGACAAAAAGCGCAAGCTTTACAACGGCATGATCAAATGCGATTATTATATGTATACCGATAACGCCAGGGCAGACAGAAAGAAGGCACATAAGTGAAGCATCTTTTTATCATCAACCCCGCAGCGGGCAAGACGGATAAGACCTACGAATACAGAGCCCAGATCCAGCAGATAGCCCATAGCAGGGGGCTGGATTACCAGATCAAGATCTCCCAAAAGCCGGGGGATTGCACCGCCTTTGCCCGCCAGGCTGCCCAAACCGGGGAAGAATACCGCATCTACGCCTGCGGCGGCGACGGCACTTTAAACGAGGTGGTGGCGGGAGTCGCAGGCTATCCAAATGTAGCCGTTACCCATTATGCCGGCGGCAGCGGCAACGATTTTATTAAGATCTTTGACCATCCCGAGCCTTTCCGGGATCTTCAGGCGCTGATGGATTGCCGGGAATATACCTTCGATCTGGTGCGCTGCAACGATGATATCAGCCTGAATATCTGCTCCGTGGGCCTGGATGCCCGCATCGGCACCAATGTTTCCACCTATAAGCGCCTGCCGCTGGTTTCCGGCTCTATGGCCTATGTGCTGTCTACCGTAGTCAATACCCTAAAAGGCGTTGCCGAGCATTACCGGGTGCTGGTAGACGGGGAGCAGATCGACGGGGAATTTACCCTGATCTGCGCCTGCAACGGCCGCTTTTACGGCGGCGGCTTCAACCCCGTGCCTACCGCTGACCCCAGCGACGGCATGCTGGATGTGCTGCTGATCAAAAAGGTATCCCGGCTGAAGGTAGCGGCGGTGGTGGGTAAGTACAAAAACGGCCTTTACGAGCAGTACCCCGACTTGATCCGCCATATCCGCACGGACAAGCTGACCATTGTCTGCGATAAGGAAACACCTATCAACCTGGACGGCGAGCTTCGCGTGGCCAAAGAGGTAAATATCTCCATTGCCAAGGAAAAGCTCCGCTTTTTCTACCCCAACAGCGTACATATCCGCCAAACAGCCCAGGTATAAAGCGCTTTAAAATACGCGATCAGATCGTACGGCGGGGGCTTGCCCCCGCCGTAACCTTTTATTTTGAATTCCTGACAAAACCTCTTTACGAAAGCTAAAAATTGTTGTACAATGTTAGTTACCTATATAGAAAGAAGGGGGCGGGGCAATGGCCAACTGCATAAAATGCGGCAAAGAGCTGTCTACTACCAAGGTTTTCTGCCAGGAATGCCTGGAGATCATGGAAAAATACCCGGTAGCTACGGGTACGCCCATTGTTTTGCATCCCCGTTCCGCGGCGGTGCAAAAAGCTCCCGTCAAGAAAAAACCCTCCGCGGAGGAGCAGCTGCCAAAGCTGAAAAAGAAAATACGGGTGCTGTCGGCGCTGCTGGCGGTGCTTTTGCTGGTGCTGGCCATCGGCGGCTATTGGCTGGTGAAGGAGATCCTGGAGCCGGGTCAGATAAAGGTAAACAACAAAGGGCAGAACTATTCTACCCAGCCTACGGCTACTACGACCCCTGCCCCAACTACCACACCGGCAGATTCTACAGAAACGCTACCCCCTTCCGATTCAGTAGCGGAGGGAGTAGGCTAAGCGTGTTTCACGTGAAACACAGCCTGCAAAGATTGTTTCATGTGAAACAGTGAAAAGGAGAAAATATGGGTAAAATAATAGCCATCGTCAACCAGAAGGGCGGCGTAGGCAAGACTACCACCGGCGTAAACCTGGCGGCAGCCTTGACGGCTTTGGGCAAAAAGGTGCTTTTGTGCGATTTTGATCCCCAGGCCAATGCCACCTCCGGCCTGGGCGTGGATAAAAAGAAAATAAAAAAAACTGTCTACCATGTGGCTATCGGCGATTGCCCTGCCCAGGAAGCGGTGGTGCATACCCAGTTTGCGGATGTGCTGCCCTCGTCGGCAGACCTGGCAGGCGCTGCGGTGGAGCTGATCAGCCTGCCGGAGCCGGATAAATGCCTGAAAAAAGCCCTGCTGCCTATCAAAGACAGCTACGATGTTATTTTTATCGATTGCCCCCCGTCCCTGGAAATGCTTACCCTTAACGCCCTTGCGGCGGCGGACAGCATTCTGGTGCCGGTGCAGTGCGAATACTATGCCCTGGAGGGCTTGAGCGACCTGATGTCTACCCTGCGTATGGTCAAGCGCCGCATCAACCCTAAGCTGGAGATCTTCGGCGTGGCCCTTACCATGTATGACGGCCGCACCAATTTTTCCAACCAGGTTGCCGAAGAAGTGCGCCGCCATTTCCCCGGCAAGGTGTTCGCATCGGTGATCCCCCGCAATATCCGCCTGGCGGAAGCCCCCAGCCATGGCATCCCCGTTACGGTGTACGACCGCAGCAGCCGGGGCGCCAAGGCTTATACCCAGATGGCAGAAGAAATCGCGAATAAACTCTAAGAGGTGATACAATTGGCAACACAAAAAGGCTTGGGCCGGGGTCTGGGCGCTCTGCTGGGGGATCTCAGCGAGCCTGCCGCCGGTAACAGCCCCTACATGGAGCTGCCCCTGCACCGTATAGAGCCCAATCCCAACCAGCCCCGTAAGGATTTTGACCCGGAGGAGCTGGAAAGCCTGGCAGAATCCATCCGTGTCCACGGCGTGATGCAGCCGCTTACCGTCCGGGAGACCCCCGGCGGCTTTTATGAGATCATCGCCGGCGAACGGCGCTGGCGTGCCAGCCGCATCGCCGGGCTGAGCAGCATTCCCTGCGTGGTTATCGAAGCGGACGACAAAAAGGCTATGGAGCTGGCGCTGATCGAAAACCTGCAGCGGCAGGATCTAAACCCGGTGGAAGAGGCCCAGGGCTATCAGGCGCTGATGTCCGATTTTTCCATGACCCAGGAGGAAATGGCCAACCGGGTTGGCAAATCCCGCTCAGCGGTGGCCAACGCCCTGCGGCTGCTGTCGCTTTGCCCCCAATGCCTGGAGCAGCTCCGGGAAGGCAAGCTTACCGCCGGCCATGCCCGGGCGGTGCTGAGCCTGAAAAATGAAAAGCTGCAGCGGGAAGCCGCCCAAAAGATCATCAACCTTGGCCTTTCTGTGCGCCAGGCAGAGCTGCTTTGCAAAAATATGGCCAAAGAGCCTGCCCCCAAAAAAGAGGTTACTTTGGCAGTTGACTATGTAGCCGAGTGCGAAAAGAGCCTTTCTAAGCACCTGGGCCGTGGAGTAAAGATCGTAAACGGCAAGCGCAAGGGCCGTTTTGAATTGGAATTTTACGGGCAGGAAGATCTGCAGAATCTGCTGGATGCCCTGATGAAGCTTAAGAAATGAGGAGCTTGTATGGAAAAGAAACTGTATAGAAGCACTACCGACAGAAAGATCTGCGGTGTGTGCGGCGGCATTGCCCAGTATTTTAAGGTAGATCCCACCCTGGTGCGGGTGATTTGGACCGTTTTGGCCTGCTGCGGCGGCAGCGGTCTGCTGGCGTATATCATCTGCGCCGTTATCATGCCCGAAGAGCCCACCGACTATGTGGATGTGGAATAAGCAAAAGGAGATAATAAAATGTTAGACATTCGTAAGATCAAAGAAAATCCCGATGCCGTGAAGGCCGGGCTGAAAGCTAAGGAAGTAGATTGCGATGCCGTGATCGACCGCATTCTGGAGCTGGATGTGCAGGTGCGTGGCCTGAAGACCGCTACCGAGACCCTTACCGCCCAGAAGAACAAGCTGGCCAAGGAAAACGGCAAGCTCTTCGGCCAGAAGAAGGGCGCTGAAAAGCGGGGCGAGGACACCGCCGCGCTGGATGAGCAGATCGAGGCCAACAAGGCCGAGTCCATCCGCCTGGACGGCGAGATCGCTGACGATGCCGAAAAGCTGAAGGAGCTGAACGCACAGTTCCGGACGGCTATGCTCAGCCTGCCCAACCTGCCCGATGAGGATCTGCTCCCCGGCGGCAAGGAAAACAACCAGCCCCTGCGCTATGTAGGCGCAAAGCCGGAGTTTGATTTTGAGCCTAAGCACCATGTAGACCTGTGCCAGGGCCTGGGCCTGATCGACTACGAGCGGGGCGTTAAGCTGGCCGGCGCCGGCAACTGGATGTACACCGGCATGGGCGCCCGGCTGGAATGGGCGCTGCTGAACTACTTTATCGATTGCCACATTGCCGACGGCTACGATTTCATCCTGCCGCCCCACATGCTGGAGTACCAGTGCGGCGAGACTGCGGGCCAGTTCCCCAAGTTTGCCGACGAGGTCTACAAGATCGCCAACCCCACGGACGACCGCATCCACTATATGCTGCCCACCGCCGAGGCTGCTCTTTGCTCCATCTACCGCGACGAGATCCTCAGCGAGGCTGACCTGCCCAAGAAGCTCTTTGCCTATACCCCCTGCTTCCGCCGGGAGGCCGGCTCTCACCGGGCTGACGAGCGGGGCATGGTCCGCGGTCACCAGTTCAACAAGGTGGAAATGTTCCAGTTCTGCAAGCCTGAGGATTCCGATGCCGCTTTTGAGGAGCTGGTAACCAAGGCCGAGCGTCTGGTAGAGGGACTGGGCTTCCATTTCCGCACCGTAAAGCTGGCCGCAGGCGACTGCTCCGCCTCCATGGCAAGAACCTACGATATCGAGATCCTGATCCCCTCCATGAACGGCTATAAGGAGGTTTCCTCCGTATCCAACGCCCGGGATTATCAGGCACGCCGGGGCAACATCCGCTTCCGCCGGGAAGCTACCGGCAAGCCCGAGTTCCTGCATACCCTCAACGGCTCCGGCCTGGCTACCTCCCGCATTTTCCCGGCTCTGGTAGAGCAGAATCAGCTGGCCGACGGCTCCATCATCATCCCCGAGTGCCTGCGTAAGTACCTGGGCGGCTTGGAGATCCTGAAGAAGTAATTTCGCGGCGGAAATATCTGCTGCTAAATATGAAAAAGGAAAGGAATCGTATTATGAGCAAGAAAATCAAAAAGCCCTCCTGGTGGGAAGAGTTTAAGACTTTTGCCGTTAAGGGCAACGCCATGGCTCTGGCCGTTGGTACTATCATCGGCGGCGCTTTCGGCACCATCACCAAGAGCCTGACCAACGACATCATCATGCCCATCGTAAACATCTTCCTGGGCGGCACCGACTTTGCCAACATGAAGATCGCCCTGCCCCGTATGCCCTGGGTGGAGCAGAAGTTTGAGGAAGTTACCCTGGCTACCGGCGAGGTAGTGCAGCAGCCCATCGTCAACTACCTGACCTACGGCAACTTCCTGGCGGCTATCATCAATTTCCTGATCCTGGCTCTGGTGGTGTTCTGGCTGGTTAAGGGCCTGAACAAGCTGGCTGAGTCTGCCAAGAAGAAGGAAGAAGAAGAAGCCGCAGCCGAAGAGCCCGCTCCCGCTGAGCCCCCCGCTCCCTCTGCCGAGGAAGTTCTGCTTACCGAGATCCGGGATCTGCTGAAGCAAAAGTAAATAGCTGAATGGGAAACGGCCCTGTGTGCCGTTTCCCAAGGCTTTGCTTTGGAGAGTAAGAAAAAAGAGTGAAAAAATTTATTAGTATTCTTTTGTGTGCGGCAATGCTTGCCGGGGTGCTGTGCGCCTGCGGCGAGGATAAGCCCGGCGGGGATACCGGCGGCGACAGCAGCCAGACCACCCGTCCCCAGGTGACAGCCCCTTCCCGGCCGAAAAAGACAGAGCCGGAAAAAACCACCCCCGCGCCCACTGCCCCCCAGGCCACTACCCCCTCCGCTTCCCAGCCTGACGGCCAGCTTACCCAGCGCTTTACCTACGAAGAGCTTACGCTGTATATGCCGGAAGAATTTGGGGATATGACCCAGCAAGCCGGCCTTGGCATCTACGATTTTGTAGTAGGCAATGACGATGCGGCAATATGCGCCGCCCGCAATGATGGTGTAGGCTATAGCTACCTGGATTACGCAAAGCTTGTGGCATCCGCTACGGATAATTCCGGCCAGGTAACGGATCATGGCGGCTACGCCACCTTTTCCTACCAGGCCAGCGGCTTTGGCATGGATTTTCAGTACACCGTAGGCATATTCCCCTCCGGCGATCAGATGTGGATCGTGCAGGCCTATTGCCAGACAAAGAATGTCGAGCAGTGGGATGCTGCCTTGCAGGCCATTCTTGCCAGCGTTGAGATCGACGCCGGGAAGACACCGGATCAGCCGGATCAGCAGATGCGCGCCTATACCTATGAGGAAATTACCGTTCAGGTACCTGCCGAGCTGAAGGAGGACGCCGCTACCATTGCCGGCACCGGCTTTTCCTTCTGCCTGAGCAGCAATTCCATCGTTGTGGTGGGCTTGTGCGAGGATGTTTCTTCCCTGGGTAAGGATCTTACGGTAGAAGAATATGTGGACCTGATGATCCAGGTAAACGGCCTGAATGCTACCCTGGAAGAACACAACGGCCGCACCGTGTTTGTGTATACTGCCGAGGTGGGTAGTGTAGAATTTACTTATATGGGCTGCTCCTACAAGGTAGGCGACGAGGTGTGGACCGTTCAGGCCTATACCCACTCCACCGCCTACGATAAGTATAGGGATACGCTCATTGAGATCGTAACCAGCGCTAAATTTGAATAAAAAGAGAAAAGAGGAAAAACAATGAAAAAGATCTTTTGTATGCTGCTTTGCCTGGTAATGCTGGGCAGCCTGCTCACCGCCTGCGGCGATGACAGCAAGATGAAGTCCTACACCTATCAGGATGTTACCATCCAGGTGCCCTCCAGCCTGAAAGAGGATAAGGATACCATTTCCGGTACCGGCTTCTCCTTCTGCCTGAGCAGCAATTCCATCGTTGTGGTAGGCCTGCATGAGGATGTTTCCATCCTGGGCGATGACTTTACCGTAGAAGATTATGTAGACCTGATGGTAGAGGCCAACAGCCTGAACGCCAAGCTGGAAAAGCACAACGGCCGCACCGTATTTGTTTACACCGCTGAGGTTGGCGTAGAGTTTACCTATATGGGCTGCTCCTACAAGGTAGGCGACGAGGTTTGGACCATCCAGGCCTATACCCCCACCAGCGCTTACTCCAAGAACAAGGATACCCTGGTAGAGATCGTAACCAGCGCAGAATTTAACTGATAGCAAAGCCAAGGGCAGCGGAGATCCGCTGCCCTTGATTTTTGGGATAAAAGCCTGGTTTCAGCTGTTTTCTGAATTTTTGGAAAGGGTTTTTGGTAAAATCGCCTGAAAATTAAAAATAATTTTTGACAAATCTACCAAAGGACATTATAATGGAAAACAAGCTTTGGAAGCGCCGGCTTTGCCGGTATTTCCGTATCATTTTGGAAAGAAGGCTGCGCGTATGTTTCGTATTGTTCGCAAAAAAGAGCTGAACGCCGCTGTTACCCTTATGGACATCGAAGCCCCCTTCGTTGCCCGCAAGGCAAAGGCCGGCCAGTTTATCATTTTCCGCATTGATGATAATGGTGAGCGTGTTCCCCTTACCATCGCCGGGTATGACCGGGAGAAGGGTACAGTTACCATTATTTTCCAGAAGGTAGGCTTCTCTACCATCGCTCTGGGCAACCTCAATGAGGGCGATTATATTCAGGATTTTGTTGGCCCTCTGGGCCGCCCCACCGATGTGGAGGGCAAAAAGCGGGTATGCGTAGTAGGCGGCGGCGTAGGCTGCGCCATTGCTCTGCCTGCTGCCCGGGCTTTTAAGGAAGCCGGCGCCATCGTGGATACCATCATCGGCTTCCGCAGCAAGGATATCGTGATTTTGGAGGATGAGTTCCGGGCCTGCTCCGACAATATGTACCTGATGACCGACGACGGCTCCTACGGCGAAAAGGGCTTCGGCACCGTTAAGCTGCAGCAGCTGCTGGAAAGCGGCATCGAGTATGACGAGGTTTTGGCCATCGGCCCTGTGCCTATGATGAAATTCGTATGCAAGACTACCGAGCCCTTCGGCGTACATACCGTGGTTTCCCTGAACCCCATTATGGTAGACGGCACCGGCATGTGCGGCGGCTGCCGGGTTACCGTAGGCGGCCAGACCAAGTTTGCCTGCGTAGACGGCCCTGAGTTTGACGGCCACCAGGTGGATTTCGCCGAGCTTATGAGCCGCAACTGCGTTTACAAGGCCCGGGAAGCGGAAGTAACCGAAAAGCACGCCTGCCGCATGGAAGCCATGGGCAAGGCGCTCATTAAGTAAGGAGGCGGCTGCTATGGCAAATATGTCCCTTGTAAAAACGCCTATGCCTGAGCAGGATCCTAAGGTCCGTGCCAGAAACTTTAAAGAAGTAGCCCTGGGCTATACCGCCGAGATGGCTATGGAAGAGGCAGGCCGTTGCCTCAAGTGCAAAAATCCCAAGTGTGTAGAGGGCTGCCCCGTCAATGTGCGCATCCCCGAGTTTATCGCCAAAGTCCAGGAAGGCGATTTTAGGGCCGCTTACGAGATCATTACCTCTACCAACGCCCTGCCCGCTCTGTCCGGCCGGGTTTGCCCCCAGGAGAGCCAGTGCGAAGCCCGCTGCGTTCGGGGCATTAAGGGCGAGCCGGTGGCCATTGGCCGCCTGGAGCGCTTCGTTGCGGACTGGTACCGGGAAAATGTAAACGCTATGCCTGAAAAAGTCCCCTCCAACGGCAAGAAGGTAGCCGTAGTAGGCTCCGGCCCTGCGGGTATGACCGCTGCTTCTGACCTGGCCAAGCGGGGATACGAGGTTACCATGTTCGAGGCTCTGCATACCGCCGGCGGCGTGCTGGTGTACGGCATCCCTGAGTTCCGCCTGCCCAAGGCCATCGTAGCCAACGAGATCACCAAGCTCCAGGCCCAGGGCGTGGAAGTAATGACCAATATGGTCATCGGCCGGGTGCTTTCTATTGACGAGCTGTTTGAAATGGGCTACCAGGCTGTTTTTGTAGGCAGCGGCGCGGGCCTGCCCATGTTTATGAACATCCCCGGCGAGAGCCTCAACGGCGTATTCTCCGCCAATGAGTACCTTACCCGCACCAACCTGATGAAGGCTTATACCGAAGAAGCCGATACCCCCATCATCAAGAGCAAGGCCGTAGCCGTAGTAGGCGGCGGCAATGTGGCTATGGATGCTGCCCGCTGCGCTATGCGCCTGGGGGCTGAGCATGTGTACATCGTTTACCGCCGGGGCGAAGCGGAGATGCCCGCCCGTCTGGAAGAGCAGCACCACGCTAAGGAGGAGGGCATCGAGTTTAAGACCCTTTGCAACCCCACCGCCATTTTGGGCGACGAAAACGGCCGTGTTTGCGGCATGAAGTGCGTGCGTATGGAGCTGGGTGAGCCGGATGCTTCCGGCCGCCGCCGTCCCATCGAAGTGCCCGGCAGCGAGTTTGTGCTGGATGTGGATACTGTGATCATGAGCCTGGGCACCAGCCCCAACCCCCTGATCCGCTCCACCACCCCCGGCCTGGAAACCAACCGCAAGGGCTGCCTGATCGTGGACGAAAAGGAAATGACCACCCGCACCGGCGTATTCGCCGGCGGCGATGCGGTTACCGGCGCGGCTACCGTGATCCTGGCCATGGGCGCCGGCAAGAAGGGCGCTGCCGCCATCGACGAATTTTTGCAGAATAAGTAATTTATGTAAACCAGCCGGAGCTTGTTCTCCGGCTGGTTTTATAAATTTGGAAACAATCCGTGAACATTTCGCTGCGGTGGTTGAAAACAGCCGCAAATGCAATATAATATAAGGGTAAATTCTTTTTTCGGAGAGGGCGCAATGGGAGCATTTTTCCGCAGTATCAGAAACGGTTTTCGCAATTTTATGGTAGGCCGCTACGGCAATGACAGGCTCAATATGGCCATTTTGCTAGCGGGCGTTTTGGTTTGCTTTGTGGGTATGTTCCTGCCCTGGGCGGCAGCCAAGCTGGCGCTTATGGCGGTAGCCTACGGCCTGATGATCTGGGCCATCTGGCGCTGCCTTTCCCGCAATACCTACAAGCGCTACCGGGAAAACCGCAAATTTTTAATGCTGCTCGACCGTATCAAGGACCGGCAGCACCGCTACTTTGAATGCCCGAAATGCCACCAGCCGGTGCGGGTGCCCCGGGGCAAAGGGAAGATCGCCATTACCTGCCCAAAATGCAAGGAAAAGTTCGTAAAAAAGACATGATCGCAACAAAAACTCCGTTATTCCACAAGAATAACGGAGTTTTTTAATTATTTCTTCTTGCCAAACAGGCCGCCTACCAGGCCGCCCAGCTTATCCTTCAGATCTTCGCCGTCCAGCTTGGTCTTGATGCCGTTGATCAGCGGCTCGATCTTGTCGTCAGGCAGGTTTACGCCCAGCAGCTTTTCCACAGTGGGAATAGGCTCTTTCATGAAGTTTTCCTTCAGCTCGGGGTCGCCCTTGATCTTCTCTACCAGCTCTTCGATCTTTTCCTTGATGTTCATGGTTTTTCCTCCTAGAAATGGAATGGGTTGCTATCAGCGCTTTTATTATAACAAAGCATTGTGGGATTTGGCAAGACCCTGCAGGAAAATTTGTGGAGTTTTCCCAGCGGGCTTTGGTTGACGAAAGCGGCTGCAGAGGGTAAAATAATAGGTAGGACACCCTTGCGGCTTCATAGCTTGTATTGCACGAAAGGATGGGATACATATGGCACTGAAAATTTTGAGCATTGACAAATACCTGGCTCCCCATAAAAAAGATCTGGAGCTTCGTATGGAAAACTATAACCGCAAAAAGCAGGAGCTGCTGCCCGACGGCGGTACTCTGGCGGATTTTGCCAACGGCTACCTGTATTTCGGCATCCACCGCACTGCTACCGGCTGGGTATACCGGGAATGGGCCCCCGGCGCGGAGGCTATGTATTTTACCGGCGAATTCTGCGGCTGGGACCGGCATAAGCATCCTATGAAAAAGCTGCCCGGCGGCGTTTTCGAGGTAAAGCTGCGGGGCAAAAACGCCCTGAAGCAGGGCCAGCAGGTTATGGCCATCGTAGTAAACGGCGGCCGCGAGCTGGACAGGATCCCTACTTATGCCAACTATGTGGTGCAAAACCCGGTTACCAACGAGTGGAACGCCGCTATCCATTGCCCCCAGGAGGAGTTCCCCTGGACGGACGAGGGCTTTAAGAGCGCCAAGACGCTGTATATCTACGAGTGCCACATCGGCATGGCCCAGGAAGAGGGTAAGGTAGGCTCTTATGAAGAGTTCCGGGTGAATATTCTGCCCCGGGTGAAGATGCTGGGCTACAATACCATCCAGATCATGGCCATTATGGAGCATCCCTACTACGCCAGCTTTGGCTACCAGGTTACCAACCTCTTTGCTGCTTCCTCCCGTTTCGGCACTCCGGAGGATTTGAAGCGCCTGATCAACACCGCCCACGAGATGGGCATCGCTGTGCTGCTGGATGTGGTGCATTCCCACGCCTGTATCAATACCCGGGAAGGCATCAACGAATTTGACGGCACGCCCTACCAGTTCTTCCATGAAGGGCCTAAGGGCAACCACAGCGCCTGGGGCACCAAGTGCTTCAACTATAATAAGAACGAAGTGATCCACTTCCTGCTGTCCAACCTGAAGTACTGGCAGACCCAGTTCCATTTTGACGGCTTCCGCTTTGACGGCGTTACCTCCATGCTCTACCACGACCATGGCCTGGGAACCGCTTTTACCGACTACGGCAAGTATTTCTCCATGAATACGGATACCGAGGCCGTTACCTACCTGCAGCTGGCCAACGAGCTGATCCGCCAGGTAAACCCCCATGCCATTACCATCGCCGAGGATACCTCCGCTCTGCCCGGCCTGGCCCTGCCCATTAAGGACGGCGGCATCGGCTTTGACTATCGCCTGGCCATGGGCGAGCCGGATATGTGGATCAAGCTGCTCAAGGAAGTATCCGACGAGCATTGGGATCTGAACCATATCTACTACGAGCTGGCAGGCCGCCGGCCTAAGGAAAAGGTGATCGGCTACTGCGAAAGCCACGACCAGGCTTTGGTAGGCGATAAGACCATCATGTTCCGCCTGTGCGACAGCGAGATGTACACCGCCATGAACAAGGGTAGCCAGAGCCTGGTGATCGACCGGGGCATGGCCCTGCACAAGATCATCCGCCTGGTCACCCTGACCCTGGGCGGCGAGGGCTACCTGACCTTTATGGGCAACGAGTTTGGCCACCCGGAATGGATCGATTTCCCCCGGGAGGGCAACGGCTGGAGCTACCATTATTGCCGCCGCCAGTGGAGCCTGGCTATGAACCGGGATCTGCGGTATCACTACCTGGACGATTTTGAAAAGGCTATGATCGCCATGGTAAAGAAATACCGGGTAGTTTCCGGCCACGATAAGCAGCTGCTGGTACACAATGGGGATAAGGTGATGGCCTATACCAAGGGCAAGGCGCTGTTTGTGTACAACCTGCATCCTACCCAGTCCTTCGAGGGCTACCAGATCCCCGTGGCGGAGGAAGGGGATTACAAGGTTGTCATGTCCACCGACGACTTTGCCTACGGCGGCTTTGGCCGCATCCACCACGAAACCTATACCGCAAAGGTTCAGCCCGACGGCCGCCTGGGCTTTAAAGTGTACCTGCCCGCCCGTACCGCAATGGTGCTGGTAAAGAAATAAGCGATAAAAAGAAAAACCGGCACGAAAGTGCCGGTTTTTTGCTTTCTATTACTTATTCTTGCGCAGGATGGTCAGCAGGATGTACACGCCCATGAGCAGGGCAACTGTGACGGTTAGCACCAAGAGCTTGGCGCCGTCGCTGACCAGATTACCGAAAAAGTAGATATTGCAGTCGATACTGTCCCGGATGCCGGTGAGCGCTGCTTCCGGGAAGCCGATGCGCTCCATCTCCGCCAGCACGCCCCCCAGGCAATGGCTGCGCATCAAAGAGGTGGCGTAGGTGCCGGGCAGGAAGGAAAGGACGGTCTGTAGCCCCTTGCCAAACTGGCTGATGGGCATATACGCGCCGCAGATAAAGCCGTAAACCGAGGAAATGATGCTGCCCACCGCGGAGATCTGCCCCTGGGTGGAGAGGAAAAGGTTGATAATGCTGCTCAGCGCCGTGCCGAACATGACCAGCAGGAAAATATCCAAAAAGATCATAGCCACATCCCCGGCGCTCATGTACCAGCCGGCTTTTGCTACATAGGCAAAGCAGGCAAGGCTTGCTACCAGGCAGACCAGCAGCGTAGAGATCAGGGTGGCTGCGTAGTAGCTCAGGGAGAGGGTAGAGGGCTTCACGGGGGTCATGTTCAGGTCGTTTTTCGCCCCGGTGATCTTATCTTGCACCATGAGCATATTGGAGCAGAAGGAAACGGTAACGCAGCTGACTGCCATCAAAGAGGAAAACAGCTGTCCGGCTACCACGGCATCGATAATGCTGGGGTCGATAGCGGTAAATTCCCCCAAAGCGGAAACAAAGCTATCCCGGTACACATTGGCCAGGAAGGTAGCGTACAGCACCAGCAGGATCAGCGGGGTGATCAAGGAGGTAAAGAAAAGCCCCTTGTCCTTAAAGAAAAGCTTGCAGTTGCGGTAGATGAGGCTTCTAAGCTGGGTCATTTCTGGGCACCTCCTGTGAGCTTTTTGCCGGTAACGGCCAGGAAAACATCGTCCATTTTGCCCTTAGTGATCTCATAGTCCCGGAACAGCTGGGGCTTGCTGACGATCAGGGCGGTGGCCTGGGCGGTATCTTTTACCGATACCCGGACACCGCCGGGAATGGCTTCATACTCCATGCCCAGCTGTTCCAGTTCGGCTTCTGTAAGGCCGTAGAGGGTGATAAAATCCCCGGTGTAGGTGTTTTTCAGGGTAAGGGGCGTGCCCTCAGCGGCGATGCGGCCGGAATCCAGGATCACTACGAAGTCTGCATCCGCTGCTTCTTCCATATAGTGGGTAGTGAGGAAAACGGTCATGTTCTCCTTTTTCCGCAGATCCTCGATCACCTGCCACAGCAGGTGGCGGGTTTGGGGGTCCAGGCCGGTGGTAGGCTCGTCCAGGATCAAAATTTCCGGCTTGTGCAGCAGCGCCCGGGCAATGTCGATGCGCCGGCGCTGGCCGCCGGAAAGCTTGCCCAGGGTGCGGCCCAGCAGGTCTTCAAAATCCAGGAGCTTTGCAAGCTCGGCAAGCCGTTCTTTGAAAGCGCTGCCGCAAATGCCATAAAGGGCGGCCCGGCTTTTCAGGTTGTCCAGCACGGTAAGATCCTTATCCAGCACGCTGTTTTGGAACACCACACCCAGCCGCTGGGCGATATGGGCAGAGCGGCCCTGGATCTGCTGGCCGCAGACGGTGACCGTCCCGCTGTCCTTGGCCAATTGGCCGCAGAGGATGGAGATAGTTGTGCTTTTTCCCGCGCCGTTTACCCCCAAAAAGGCGAACAGCTCTCCCCGCTTTACCCGAAAGCTGAGATCCTGCACAGCATGAACGCTGCCGAAGGATTTATTCAAATTGTCGATTTGAATGACAGTTTCCATAACGATCATCCTTTCTTAAGATACATTGCGTAGGCTTCGCCGCCCTCACGGAGCAGGCGGTAGGCATTTTCTTTGTCCGGCTGCAGCACTCCGCTCAGAAGCATGGATACGATGCCCTCGGTATACACCACGCAGAAATCCACAAATTTTTGGGCTTCCTCCGCTGTGACCTCCAGGGTCTGCTCCCAGAATTTCCGCCGCTCCAGGGTTATGGCCGCATCGAAGATCATGGCAATGCCGCCGCTTTGCCGCAGGGATCGCTCGTCGGAGCGGAGGTAGCGGATCAAATTTGGGGCTTCGATGGCCATATCGATATAGGCGTAGCCTGCGTTGGCGTGGGCATCGGCGGGAGATTGGCCCTGGGTCTTAGCCTGGGCATAGGCGATGGCATGGCGGCGCAGAGCGGCGCGGTAGCCTTCAATATTGCCAAAGGCCCATACGATGGGCTGGGTAGAGCAGCCGGCAGCCTGGGCCACGGTTTTGATATTCACAGCGGCGTAGCCCTGGCGGATGATGATATCCAGCCCGGCATCCAGCAGCTGCTGGGGCGATAGCGCAGTTTTTCTTCCCATAGGCCCTCCTTACAATAAACTTGTTTATATAAACGCATTTACAGTATAATATGCCTATGGGTATTTGTCAAGAAAAAATCCGGGAGCGCTGGGCGCTCCCAGAGGGGTTATTCAGTCTGCGTAGTAGTAGCCGTTGGTAGGGCCTTCGTCGTTATCGAAATCCTCGTCGAATTCCCCTTCGTCGAAATATTCCTCGTCCAGCTGCTGGGGCTTGGGGGGCTTTTGGCTGCGGCGCACGCCCTTGCTGTCATAGAAGACCATGACCACCACATCAATGGCGATGCAGCTGACAGCGATGATGATCAGCTCCGCGAACAGGTACTTTACCGCCCGCTCTACCATAGCCATGGCTTCCATGCCCTTAAAGCTGCTGCAAAGCAGCGCCATGACCAGCAGCATAACAAAGCCCAAAATGCTCCAAACCGCGCCGGCCAGCTTCTGGGTAAAGCGCCAGCAATCGATGCTGCTCATGCCCCAGTAGAAACGGTAGCCAAAATGGTGGTTGGCTTCCTTGGCGGGGGTAAGGAAATACAGCAGGCCCAGGGCCAGGATCACCAGCGGCGCCAGCAGAACACCGATGCGCAGCACCAGGTCTACCTTGCCCAGCATAGAGCCCAGGTCAGGCAAGAGCTTGGAGATATCAAAATCGTCCAAAAATTTAGTAACAGAATCGAATCCCATGGGTTACTCCTTATTTTCCTCCAGGAACTTGTTGATCTCGTGGATAAAGCTGCTAACATCCTGGAAACGGCGGTATACGGAGGCAAAACGGATATAGGCAACCTCATCCAGGGGCTTCAGCCGCTCCATGACCATCTGGCCGATCTTATCGGTGCTGACTTCCCGCTCCAGGGTGTTCTGGATGGTCTGCTCGATCTCGGTAGCGATGCGGTCAAGATCCGCAACGGCGACCTCCCGCTTGTCGAAAGCGTGCATCATAGAGTTGATGATCTTGTTGCGGTCGAAGGCCTGGCGGGAGCCATCCCGCTTGACCACGATAATGGGCAGACTTTCTACGATCTCGTAGGTAGTAAACCGCCTTTGGCAGGCAAGGCACTCCCGGCGGCGGCGAATGCTCAGGCCATCCTCAGAGTGTCGGGAATCTACAACTTTGCTTTCTTGATCGCCGCAAAACGGACATTTCATGGCAAATCTGCCCCCTTACATATATTCTACCCTATATTATAACAGAATCAACCAATACTGTCCAGCATTTTTTCCCTTGCCAGCAGGGCGAAAATGCGCTACAATACAGCTATCTACAGTTTTTAGGAGTATGTTATGAAAAAAACGCCTTTGTATATTGCCTGGGGCATTCTGTTTTTGGCCACGGCCGTTCTTGGCTCGGTAGAGCCGGGGAGCCTGGGTCTGAAGATCGTTATGATCTGCCTGGCTGCCGCCTTTTTTGTGCCGCCGGCGCTGCTGCTGTACCGGGGCATTTCTCAGGGGGACCGGGCCCAGGTTTTGCTGCTGCGCTATATCAGCGCCGCCAGCCTGGGGGCAACCTTTTTGCTGCTGATCGCCAACTTTTTATCCACAGGCTTATCCCAGGGAGCGGGGGATCTTCTGTACGCCCTGCTGATCATTGCTTCCGCGCCTATGGTTTGCAGCCGGTTTTGGGTGGTAAGCCTTTTTGCCTGGGCCTGCATACTGATGACGACCCTTATGCACTGCCCAAAGAAAAAATAAAAAACGGGGCTGTCTTAAAACGCATATGTAGGGAATGACCTATGTGCCATTCCGAGAAAAAATAATACAAATTTGGGGCGGCACACAGGCCGCCCCCTAGGGTAAAAAATCGGATATAATTTTTTGGGGGTGTCTCTTTCATTTTGAGACACCCCCAGATATTTTGCAATTAGTCAGCAACGTAGGGCAGCAGAGCGATCTGGCGGGCGCGCTTGATAGCGCCGGTCAGGTCACGCTGGTGAGCTGCGCAGGTACCGGTGGTACGGCGGGGCAGGATCTTGCCGCGCTCGGACAGGTAACGGCGGAGCTTAGCGGTGTCCTTGTAATCGATGCTGTTCACCTTGTCCACGCAGAAAGCGCATACCTTCTTGCGCTTGCGGGGACGAACACGCTGTTCGTTAGCCATGGTTTTGCCTCCTTGTAAGAATTGTAGAAAAGTTCATTCATTAGAAGGGCAGCTGGGCATCATCGTCTTCCAGCATCGCGAAATCGGATGCGGGAGCAGCAGGGGCGCTGTAGCCGCCGTAGTTGCTGCCGGAGTTGCCGTAGCTATTGCCGCCGTAGGAATTGCCATAGGAATTACCGCCGTAGGTGTTGCCACCGTAGGAGGCATTGCTTCCCTGGTCGTCCCGCTTGCTGTCGCCGAAGTAGACATTGTCTGCTACTACCTCAGCGGTGCGGCGCTTGTTGCCCTCTTTGTCGGTCCAGTTGCGGATCTGCAGCCGGCCGGACACCACTGCCATGCGGCCCTTGGCGAAGTACTTGGAGACGAACTCTCCGGTCTGCCGCCAGGCAACACAGTCAATGAAGTCAGTTTCCCGCTCGCCGCCCTCTCTGGAACCGAAATCACGGTCCACAGCCAGGGTGAAGCTGGCAACAGCGATACCGCTGCTGGTACGGCGAAGCTCGGGATCACGGGTCAGGCGACCCATGATGGTGATGTGGTTCAGCATTGGATTTCCTCCTTACTCAGCCACGACGGTGGTCAGGCAACGCATAACGCCTTCAGTGATCTTCATAACACGCTCCAGCTCAGCAGGGAACTCGGGCTTGCTTTCGAAGTTCATGAGAACGTAGTAGCCTTCGGCCAGGTCGTTGATGGGGTAGGCCAGCCGACGCTTGCCCCACTCATCGATGTTGGAGAGGGTACCCTCCGCCTCCACCATTGCCTTGAACTTTTCCACAAGTGCTGCGATGCCCTCCTCGCCCTGAGCGGGGTCGATGATGTAGAGCACCTCATACTTACCGGTGATCTTAGCCATGTTGATTGCACCTCCTTTTGGACTTTTGGCCCCCGGACGCGCCGGGAGCAAGGATATGCCTGCGCACGCAGGCCATAGTATTATATAAGCTTTCTAAGCATTTGTCAATGGCCAGTTTGCCGTTTTTCCATGATTTTCCCGGGAAAAGCTTATAAAATCCAGCACAATGAAAATCTTGCCTTTTTTTGAAAATCTTCTGTTTTCCACTATCATTGCCACGGCCTGCGGCCTCGCAATGATAGTGGTGGTCGGTAGGCTGGCGCAATTATTTAAGGATCTCCTTAATGATCTCCCCAAATAATTTTAGCGCCCCTTTCGGGGCGCTTGTTGGCTATTTGCCGGGCTTAGCAGCAGCCGCAGCCGTTGTTGTTGTCGCAGCCGCAGCCACAGCCGCAGCCATTGTTAGTGCCCATCAGGCCGTTGTTGCCACAGCCGCAGAAGAGGATGAGCAGAATGATGATCCAGCAGATGTTGCCGCCGCAGTTATTGTTGCACATAAGAATACCTCCGAATTTGGTTTGTAGCGGCTGAATTGCCGCTCATTCCATGGTATTCCGCAAGCCGAAAAATGTGAAAGCCGGCGCGGCTGCCTTAAAAATCCGGAATGTAGGCGCTGTCGGCGGCAGCGCCTTCCTGGGTAAAGCCCTGAAGATCGTTCAGGTACATCCAGCTCAGCACCGCCTGGTATTCTTCCTCCGTTACCCGGCGGTCAAAGGGCGAGGCCAGGCCGCCCATGGGGGTATACTGGCGCATAAGGCTGACCAACACCTGGCCGGGGGCAAAATTTTCGCCGATCCAGTCCAGTACTTTCAGAGAATTTTCCACCTGCCCGGGCAGAATCAAATGGCGGATGATCACGCCCTTTTTCAGCCTTTCCCCCTGCCATTGGGGCGCGCCCACCTGGCGCACCATCTCCCGGATGGCGGCGGTGGCAAAGGCGAAATAGTCCTTGGCCCCGGAAAGGGAAAGGGCAAGGCGGTCTTCGGCATATTTCAGGTCCGGCAGGTAGATATCCACCAGGCCATCCAGGCTCGCTATGGTTTGCGCCCGCTCATAGCCGCCGCAGTTGTACACAACGGGAACGCTCAGCTTGGGGGTAAGGGCCGGGCGCAAAGTAGGCAGGTACTGGGTGGGGGTGACCAGGTCGATATTCTCCGCCCCCTGGGCGATCAGGTCTTCAAAAACGGCACGAAGCGCCTTGCTGTCCATAGCCGTACCCACCGGGCCGCCGCTGATAGCAGCGTTCTGGCAATACTTGCAGCCCAGGGTGCAGCCGCCGAAAAACACCGCGCCGCTGCCGCCGTTTCCGGCCAGCGCCGGCTCTTCCCATTTATGCAGCATAGTCTTTGCTACCACAGCGGTAGCCGGGCAGCGGCAAAAGCCCCGCTCCCCGGCAGCGCGGTCAACGCCGCACATCCTGGGGCAAAGCTGACAGTTTACATAACTCATAAATATTTCCCCACCTTTTGCCTTTATACTAGCATCTTTTTCCCAAAACCGCAAGGCGTTGCGGCTAAGAAAAAATAGCTGCGGGATTCCTCCTACTCTTAACCATGAATTGCTTTACCCCGGGGCAAATTTGTGGTATGATGGATAAAATATATCCTTTTCCCTTTTGGGAAGCGTGAGGTGACCGCTATGAATATCCGCCCGGCTGAACAGAAAGACATTCCCCGGCTTTTGGAGCTGCTGCTGCAGGTAGAAAAGGTGCATCATGATATCCGCCCGGACATTTTCGCCCCCGGCGGGCAAAAATACGATGCTTCCGCTCTGGAAGCCCTCTTAGACCAGGCAGATAAGCCTATCTTTGTGGCGGAAAAAGAGGGCTTTTTGGCAGGCTACTGCTTCTGCCAATTGCGCAGCTACGACAGCGCCCTGTTCTGCCCCAGAAAAGAGCTGTATATCGACGATCTGTGCGTGGATGCCGCCTGCCGGGGGCAGGGCATCGGCAAGGCGCTTTACCGCCATGCGGTAAGCTACGCAAAGAGCCTGGGCTGCAATTTTGTCAGCCTGAATGTATGGTGCGGCAACCACAGCGCCATGGAGTTTTACCGCAAGGCTGGGCTGCGCAGCCGCAATATCTACATGGAAATGCCTTTGGAGGAAGAATAAATGCTGGAAAAAGGAAAAATTTACCAGGCTACCATTGCCGACTATACCAGCGAGGGCCAGGGCGTAGCGAAGATCGAAGGCTGCGCCGTGTTCGTGGCCAACGCCATTGTGGGCGAAATCTGCCTTGTGCGTATCGAAAAGGCGGGCAAGACCTGGGCCGCCGGAAAGATCGTTGAAATTCTGGAAAAATCCCCCAGCCGCATCCAGCGCCGCTGCCCCATCTCTTCCAAATGCGGCGGCTGCGATTTTCACCACATGGACTACGCCGAGGAGACACGCCTGAAAGCCAGCCGGGTAACAAGCTGCCTGAACCGCCTGGGGGGCGAAGCCTTGGAGCAGGTGGATATCCTCAGCGCCCCCGCCCAGGAGGGCTACCGCAACAAGGCCCAGTACCCCGTAGCCGGGAAAAAGGGCCGGGTATACGCCGGGTTTTTCCGGGCCGGCAGCCATGAGGTTGTGGAAAACCAGCGCTGCCTGATCCTGCCGGAGATCTTCGACCGGGTGAAGGATACGGTTATCGCCTTCTGGAACGTCCAGGCGCTGACGGCCTATGACGAAAAAACCCGCAAGGGCCTGCTGCGCCATATCTATGTGCGCCGGGGCGCGGTTTCCGGGCAGCTGATGGTCTGCCTGAGCATCAACGGCCGCTGCGTACCCAATTACGAAAAGCTGATCGAAGCCTTGCAAAAGCTGGAGGGCTTTGCTACCTTGGTGCTTTCCGTCAATGAAAAGCCGGGCAACGCGGTGCTGGGGGATGAGTTTATCAGCCTTTACGGCCCGGGGTATATTGAGGATACCCTCTGCGGCCTTACCTTCCGGCTGTCCCCCCGGTCTTTTTACCAGGTAAACCACGCCCAGGCCCAGCGGCTTTACGAAGCCGCCATCTCCCAGGCCGAGATCTCCAAAACCGATACGGTTTTGGACCTTTACTGCGGCGTTGGCACCATTACCCTGGCCATGGCAAAAGCTGCGGGCCGGGTCATCGGCGTAGAAGTTGTACCCCAGGCGGTGGAGGATGCCCGGCAGAACGCCAAGCGCAACGGTATCGACAACGCGGAATTTTTCTGCGGCGATGCTGGCCAGGCAGCCCTGGCTTTGGAAGAGCAGGGGGTAAAGCCGGATGTTGTAGTTGTAGACCCGCCCCGCAAGGGCCTGAACAGCGATTGCATCGAAGCTCTGGCCCGCATGAGCCCCAAACGGATCGTCTATGTATCCTGCGACCCTGCAACTCTCGCCCGGGACGTAGCGTTGCTGAAACAGCGCGGCTACAGCGTAAAGAACGCCATGGCAGCTGATCTATTCCCTCGCTGCGCGCATGTAGAATCTATTGTCTGCTTACGCAGGCAATAGATTCTACAATGAATTGCCCTACGGGCATGATTTGGCTTCGCCATGATTTGCCTTAACGGCATGAATTGTGCCTGGCGGCACATTGTTTTGGGGCAATTCAAATCATGGAGCATAGCGAGAAATCATGATGCGCCAGCATCTATTCATGACACATCGTGTCAAATCATAAAAGGTGATTGTTGTGAAGGAAAACATTTTAATAGACCTGTCTAAACAATTTGCTGTACATATCGTCAATCTCTGCACGGACATTAAAGAGCGCAAAAAAGGCAACATTTTGCTAAATCAACTGCTGCGCAGCGGGACCAGCGTTGGTGCCAACATCCACGAAGCTAATTACGCTTCCAGCAAAGCTGATTTTATCAATAAATTTCAGATCGCCTTAAAAGAGTGCTACGAAACGGATTACTGGCTTGGACTGTTTAAGGATACTAATATGATCACAAGCGAGGAATATACCGCTTTATTCTCCCAATGCAGCAAAATAAGAAAATTGCTGATAGCATCCATCACCACCGCTAAGAACACCGAAAATTAGAGAGGAGCGAACATGAATATACACAATATGAAGCTTCACGCTTCCCCTTTTAACATGATAAAAAGCGGCCAAAAAACCATCGAGCTTCGTTTATACGATGAAAAGCGCCAGCGGATCTGCGAGGGCGATGTTATCATCTTTACGAACACCGCTACCGGCGAAAAGCGGGCGGCCGAAGTAAAAAAGCTGCACCGGTTTGACAGCTTTGAGGAGCTGTATCGTTCCCTGCCCCTTTTGCAATGCGGCTACACCGCCGAAGATATCCACACCGCCCACCCTTCCGATATGGAGCTGTATTACTCTGCCGACGAGCAGAAAAAATACGGCGTTGTGGGTATTGAGTTGCAAAAAGAGTTATCGCAAAAAAGGGTAATCCCCACGCTCCATGATATTACGGTTGATGATGTATTTGCGGTTTATGAGCGGCTGAAAGATAAATACGCTTTGACCCTGACCACCACCGGGGCCTTGGATGAAGGTTTTACCGTTGATTGCCCTATTATCGTGGGCAAAGCCCACGGGCATATCCTTGAGCTTTACGAGGATGGCGGCCTGTTTATCTTGGATGTTATGGACGAAGCCCAGACTATGGGCACCCATTGGCACCCTAACGATGTGGAAACCGCCGTGGAGGATATCGTAGCGTTCATGGAAGGAACGGAAGAATACGAACTGATGCTTTTTCCTCAGCAGTAATTCGCCTGCATTGCGCAAAATTGTTTTTTATGAATTGCCCTTCGGGCATGATTTGGCTTCGCCATGATTTGCCTTAACGGCATGAATTGTGCCTGGCGGCACATTTAAATCCAATTGCCGAACAGGCAGAAAGGAAATACACCATGACTGATCAAAATAGCATCCGTTTTAGCGACAAAAAGGGCTTTATCTGCGATATGGACGGCGTGATCTACCACGGAAACAAGGTGCTGCCCGGGGTAGTGGAGTTCATCCAGTGGCTCCAGGCGGAAAAGAAGGAATATCTGTTCTTAACCAACAGCAGCGGCTATACCCCCAAGGAGCTGCAGCAGAAGCTGAAGCGCATGGGTTTGGATGTGGGCGCGGAGCATTTTTATACCAGCGCCCTGGCTACCGCCGCTTTTTTGAAGGAGCAAAGCCCCGGCTGCTCCGTGTTCGCCATTGGTGAGGCGGCGCTGCTCAATGCCCTGTACGATGCCGGCATTACCATGAACGATGTGAACCCGGACTATGTGGTAGTAGGCGAGAGCAAGACCTACTGCCTGGATAACCTGACCAAGGCTACCAACCTGGTGCTGAAGGGAGCAAAGCTCATCGGCTGCAACTCCGATGTATCCAGCCCCATTGAAAACGGCATCGCCCCGGCCTGCCGGGCGCTGGTAGTGCCCATCGAGATGGCTACCGGCACCCAGGCCTATTTCTGCGGCAAGCCCAACCCCCTGATGATGCGCACCGGCCTGCGTATGCTGGGCTGCCATTCGGCAGACGCGGTAATGGTAGGCGACCGGATGGATACGGACATCGTATCCGGTTTGGAGAGCGGCATGTCTACGGTGCTGGTGCTCTCCGGCGTTACCTCCCGGGAGACACTCAAATCCTTCGCCTACCGCCCCACGGTGGTGCTGGGTGGCGTGGGAGATATTGTTGCTCAGGCAAAGGCGGAAAAATAAATCTATTTTATGAATTGCCCTTCGGGCATGATTTGGCTTCGCCACGATTTGCCTTAACGGCATGAATTGTGCCTGGCGGCACATAATCAGGGCTAAGCATAGGCTATACAATCAGGAGGTAACACCATGCCCTACACCGATCTGATCTTTGATTTATACGGCACTTTGGTGGACATTCACACCGAGGAAAGCCCTCTGGTTTGGGAAAAGACCGCTCTGTATTTTAGCTATTACGGCGCTCATTACACCGGCGAAGAATTGCAGGCTGCTTTTTCCGCCGCCCTTGCCCGGCGGGAGGCTCAGGCCGGGCAAAGCTATGAGTGCTTCCCGGATATTCCTATTGAGCAGGTCATGGCCGGGCTTTTCCGGGAAAAGGGCGTAACCGATCAGGCTGACGCGCTTGGTTTTCAGGCTGCTCAGCTTTTCCGCATAGCAGCTACGGAGTATCTGCGCCTTTATCCCCAAGTTGTTCCCGCCCTGGAAGCCCTCCGCGGCCGGGGCTGCCGCCTTTGGCTGCTGAGCAACGCCCAGCGGGCCTTTACCGCCTATGAACTGCGCGCCCTTGGCCTGGAGGGCTGCTTCGACGGGGTCTACCTATCCTCTGACTATGGCTGCCGCAAGCCGGATGCCCGCTTTTTCCGGGCGCTGCTGCAGGAGCAAGGGCTAGACCCCAAAGCCTGCCTGATGATCGGCAACGACCGCGCTACCGACATCGCCGGGGCGCAAAACGCCGGCATCGATACCTTTTATATGCACACCGCCCTTACCCCCGCTGACCAGCTGCCCGCCAAGGAAAACTGCCCCATGGAGCATGAGGGGGACGATTGGCAAGCCATCCTTCCCCGGCTGCTGGCGCTTATCCATGATACCAACCCCCAGGAGGCAAAGCTATGACCCAGCTACTTCTTCGCATTTTCGTAAAAAACCACGCCGATACCCAAAGCCCCAAGGTGCGCTCTGCCATCGGCAGCCTGTCCGGCTTTGTGGGCATCGTGTGCAATATCATTCTGTGCGCTGCCAAAATTTTGGTGGGCACGCTGTGCGGCTCGGTATCCATTACCGCCGATGCCATGAACAACCTCTCTGATGCTACCAGCTCTGTAGTTACGCTTATTGGCTTCAAGCTTTCTATGAAGCCAGCCGACGAGGATCACCCCTACGGCCACGCCCGGTTTGAGTACCTTTCCGGCCTGGCGGTGGCGGCGCTGATCGTAGTTATCGGCTTTGAGCTGGCGAAATCTTCCGTAGAAAAGATCCTGCACCCTGCCGCGGTGGAATTTTCCTGGGTGCTGGCCGGAGTTCTCATTGGCTCTATGCTCCTGAAGCTTTGGCTGGGGCTTTTCAACGGCAAGCTTGCCAAGGCCATAAATTCTTCTACCCTGGAAGCCACCGCCCAGGACAGCCGCAACGATGTGATCGCTACCTTTGCCGTTTTGCTGGCTGCGTTGGTGGAGCATTTTTCCGGCTGGCAGATCGACGGCTATATGGGCCTGGCGGTAGCCCTTTTTATCCTCTATTCCGGCGCAAAGCTGGGCAAGGAGACCATCAGCCCCCTGCTGGGTGAGGCCGCCAGCCCGGAGCTGCGGCAGACCATTGTAGACATCGTAACCAGCGAGCCGAAGGTGCTGGGCTACCACGACCTGATGGTCCACGACTACGGCCCCGGCCAGCGCTTTGCCAGCCTCCATGTGGAGATGGACGAAAAGGAAGATCCTCTGCATTGCCATGAGCTGATCGATAATCTGGAGCGGCGCTGTTTGCAGGAAAATATCCACCTGGTGATCCATTACGACCCGGTGGTAACCGGCGACGAGCGGCTTTCTCATATGCGCAGCGTAGTCACCCGGCTGCTTGCGGAGCAGGATAGCCGCCTGAGCCTCCACGATTTTCGCATGGTGCAAGGCAGCGGACATACCAACCTGATCTTCGATGTTGTTCTGCCCGGCGATCTTGCCCAAAAGGAAAAGCAGATCAAGCGCACTTTGGACGAGCGCCTGGCTGAAACCGAGCCCGGCACTTACTATACGGTAGTCACCTTTGACCCTGCGGGGTTTAATCTGTAGGGCAAAAGACCCATAGCTATTCAGACAATATACCCTCAAATAAAACGAGCGTGTCCGGATCAAAACGGACACGCTCGTTGCGCTGGATGGACAGTCAAGATTCTGCAACTATGTCATCGCGCGCCGATAAAACGGCTCGCGATGACACTGATTGACCACGGCTACGGGATCATTTTGCCATGGCAGCCATTTTCAGCAGCTCCAGGAAAATATCGGCAAAGGTTTTCTTCTTTACGGCGGTTTCGGCTACCAGAGGGATCTGGGCCAGGATCTGATCCCCGGATTTTACCGTAAATGTGCCTAAGCGCTGCCCCTTGCTTACCGGGGCGGGGATCTCTTTTTCCAGGGTAACGGAGGTAGTAATGCTCCCTTTTTGGGCCTTTTCGATAAGCAACGGGGAAGCCTGCCCAGCCACGGCGTTAACCTTTCCCTGCTTGCCCAGCACTACGGGGACGGACGCCTCCTCTTCCAGGGTGGGGTTTATTACGGCGTAGGTGGCAAAGCCGTAGTCCAGCATGCTTTTGCAGGCGGAAAACCGCTCCTGAGAGGTTGCGCAGCCCATGACCACCGCTACCAGCTCCATGCCGTCGCGCTGGGCGGTGGCGCTGAGGCAGTAGCCGGCGGCGCTGGTAAAGCCGGTCTTCAGCCCCGTTGCCCCGGGGTAAAAGCGCACCAGCTTGTTGGTATTGCTCAGGCCGAACTCCCCGTTTCTTACGGTATCCATCCAGATGGTGGTAAATTGGCGAATATCCGGGTGATTTAGCATCAGCTCCCGGCTCATAAGGGCAATATCGTAGGCGCAGGTTACATGCTCTTTGGCGTTGGGGTCATCGTCCAGCCCGGTGCAGTTGACAAAATGGGTGTGATTCATGCCCAATTCCTTTGCACGCTGGTTCATGCGCTCTACAAAGGCGCTTTCGCTGCCGGCGATATGCTCCGCCATGGCGCAGGCGCAATCGTTGGCGGAGGAAACGGCGATGGATTTTACCATATCCGATACCGGCATGCTTTCCCCAACCTTTAGGTAGATCTGGCTGCCCCCTTTTGCCGCCGCCGCTTCCGAGGCGGTGACCGTATCGTTCCAGCTGATCTGCCCGCCGTCGATGGCCTCCATGATGAGAAGCATGGTCATTACCTTGGTGACCGAGGCCGGGGCTAACGGCTCGTGGGCGTTCTTTTCGTAGAGGATCTTCCCGGTAGAAAGCTCCATAAGCAGGGCGCTTTTGCCCCCAATTTCCAGCTGAGCCGCCTTTGCTTTTATAGGGAGCAACCCCAAAACCATAACCAGCACCAAAACCAGCCCACAAAGCCGCTTCATTCCGATCCCCTCCAGAGTTGTTGTGGTTAAGCCTATGTGGCCAGGCCCGGGAGTATGCCGGATAAAAGCCGCCGAATAGGTGCGGTGGAGAATTTTGCTGCCGCGGCGGGGGCAATAAATTGCGGTGTGGTTGCCACCGGCAGCCATTGATTACAAGATCCGCTGCGCTCTGCATCACCCCCCGCCCTACGGTCTTGAAACAGCTGCCGATCAAGAATGTAGGGGTGGATACCCTCTCCGGCACCGCTTTCAGCGGTGCCACCTCTCCCAGAGGGAGAGGCAAGCCGCCCGCCTGCGGCGGTTTGGTGCAAAGAAGATCCCCCGGGTGAAGCCACCCGGGGGATGAAAGCAAAGCCTATTTATTGGGGCGCTGGGAGTAGCCGTTTTGGACGATCCATTGATACAGAGAGCTCCGCAGATCGTAAACCTGAATCATAACGGTAAGGTTGCCTTGCTTCAAAGTAAGGCGGAAGCTGGAAGAAGAGCCGCGGAAGGCATAATCCTGGGCCATATACCCTGCTTCGCAGTCTGCCAGAAGCAGCTGCTTTACGGTTTCCTGCTCCTGCGGGGTCAAGGAATGGCCGTTAAGCTCCGTAACGGAGGCTTGGGCCAGGAAGCCTTCCGGGTCTTTACCGAAAAGGACCTCGGGGCGGGACAAATATTGTCCAAAAAGCTGACCCTCCGGGCTATGCACCGGTATATCATAATACCGCCTGCGGACATCGCCATTATTCAGGGTGTATTCGATACTAAAAGCTATGGTTTTGCCGCTGGAAGAGCGGCCGTCACCCTTTGCGAATTTATGAAGAGAGATGGCATTGGATATATCCTGGGGATCACGCAGGGTTACCACTTCATCGTCCATATAAAAAGGCTCTGCTACAAGATATTCAATATAGGAGCTTGAAGACAAGCGCACCAGCTTTACATCCTCCGGCTTTGGTACCCACCGGGTAACGCCCAGAACATCCACTGCCGTAAGCACCAGGGAAAGGGCAATAACGCCTACAAATAAGCCCAGACCCGCCCAGGCTTTGCCGGAGAATACATGGCGGCTTCGGTTGAGCAGCATCAGCCCCGTAAAGTAGCCCAAAATCAGGGATATGAGCATAGCGGGGATGCTGTCAAAGATGCGGAAAGCCATCACAAAAAGAAGAACATACAGCACCAGAAATACCGGGCGCAAAAACTTTACGGTGATCAGGCTTCCGGCGCTTTCCAGGTGGCGGCGGCGGTAGAGCAGCAGCGCGGCAGCTCCGGCGGCAATGCCTACTGCGGCCCAGATGCACATGATCAGCCAATCGGAGGATACGATTTGGACAGATGCCGTCCAGCGGCTGCCCAGATCCTCAAGAAAAACATTTACATAAAGAGGATTGGCCAGGCTGGCCACAGGGGAAAGCACGGCAAAAAGATCCTCCCGGATCCGGATGCCATAAAGCAGGGGCTGATACAGGCTAGTAAAAAGTGCATAAACAATGCTGGAGAAACTAAGTACAAGAATATAGCTTACCGCCATGGCAAAGCGCTTGCCGGTGCAAAACGCGCAAAGCAGGGAGATTCCCAAAAAGCATATATAGATCAGCGTAGTACCCAGCAGCCAATAAAAGGAAATATACCAATAGCGCCCCAGATACACAAGCTGCACCAAGGCCACCAGAGTGTTAGGCACAATGTAAAAGCACAAAGCGGCTGCGGTATGGCTGAAAAACAGAGTAGTCCGGCTTACCGGCATAGCATGGATGCCGTTGCAGATGCGCTTTTGGTACATGTCGCCAAAAAGCAGCATACACACCAGGGGCGCGTAAAAGGCGCTGACCAGAGCCGAGCCAGGGATACTGTTGGCCATATCAGACGCAACAAAAGCGGTGCCAAAGTTGCCCAAGTTGCTAAGGGAGATCATCCAAATCGCAGTATATATGGCCCATACCGGGAAAAAGCGGGTAATATCCTTGCGGAAAACGGTCCAGTTAAACAATGATGTTTTTGACTTCATAGTTCACACCTCCCAGCTCGTAAATAAAGATCTCTTCCAGAGAAAGGGGCAGCACATCGTAATAGGAAAGGCCTGCGGCCTGGGCTTTTTCGGCTACCTCCTGGGCTGTTCCCCGGACGACGAAGGTCTGCAAACGGCCTGCGCTGCTTTGGTGGAGGATGTTCAGGCCCTCAGGGGCTTCGCCCACAAGCTGCAGCTTCACCGTATTGCCCTGCATATCCGCCAGGCTGCGCTGCAGCAGCATCTTGCCGTGGTCCATAATGCCTACATGGTCGCAGATATCTTCCAGCTCCCGCAGATTGTGGGAAGATACCAGCACAGAGGTTCCCCGCTCGGCCACATCGGAAAGGATGATGCTCATAACCTGCCGGCGCATTACCGGGTCCAGCCCGTCCACCGGCTCGTCCAGGATCAGCATATCCGGGCGGCAGCAAATGGCCAGGTGGAAAGCCGCCTGCTTTTGCATACCCTTGGAAAACCGGCGCAGCTGCATTTTCTGATCCAGGCGAAATACATCCTGAAGCTCCTGGTACAGCGTATCGTCAAACCGGGGGTACAGCGCCCGGTAAAAGGCCCGCATTTCCGCCGGGGTAGCCGAGGGGAAATAAAACACATCGTCAGGGATAGAGGCGATGCGGCTTTTTGCGGCGGGATTTTCGAAGACCGGCGCTCCCTCCAGGGTAATGCTGCCGCTATCCGGCCGGTAAACACCCAACGCGCAGCGGATGGCGGTGGACTTGCCCGCGCCGTTGGGGCCAACCAGGCCATACACCGCGCACTTGGGAACGGTTAGGGAAAGATCCTGCAAAGCAGTGAAATCTCCAAATTTCTTAGTGATGTTCTTCAGTTCAAGCATGGTGGTTTCCTCCCTCCAAAAGTCGTGCGGCTAGCTCCTCCCGGGTAATACCCAGCGCCAAAAGCTGGGCGGCGGCCCGGTCAAAGCTTTCCAAAGGCGCGTCCAGCTCCGGCGTGGGGCTGGACATTTTGCATACAAAGCTGCCCTTGCCCGGCACGGAAACGATCCAGCCCCCAGCTTCCAGCTCCCGGTAGGCCCGCTGGATGGTATTGGGGTTGATGGCAAGCTGAGCCGCCAGCTCCCGCACACTGGGCAGCCGCTGATCCTGCTCCAGAATGCCGCTGCGGATCTGCTGGCGCAGGCCGTCTATGATCTGCTGGTAAATGGGCCGGGCATCCCGGTAGTCTAAATGGAGCATGGCTTCCCTCCTAACTGTACTAACTGTATTAGTACAGTTAGCATACAGCAGTTTTTTCCATTTGTCAAGAAAAATATGATCGTTTTTCAAAAAAGTTGCGGCGGGGGCAGCCAGCGCCCTACGCCATGTCCGGAAAGACACCGTAGGGCGGGAGGCTTGCTCCCGCCGTATTTTTGCAAGTTTTTTACTGCCCCCTGCGGGCGAGCAATGCTCGCCCCTGCCGTTGGTTTATTTGCGTTCTTTTACGAACATGGGGGTAAATTTGGGCTTTTGGAAGCGCTCTTCAAAGAGGGGGCATTTTACAAGAAAAGCATAGTAGATATTCTTGCCGCAGCCGAGCAATGTTTCTGCGTTGCCCTGGCCTTTGGAGAGGATGATATCCGCCTGCTCCATTGCCTGCCGGGCATCTTCCCCCAGGAGGGAGAGCTCTGTGCCTGCGATGCGGTTGCCGTTGTCGATCACCGGGAAAGGGATGCCCACTTCGGCAGCATCGGCACGGGTGGCATCGTTGGCGGCAGGGCCGCCGCGAACGCAGAAGGTGATCTCCAGCTGGGGGTAGGCGGCGTGCAATTCTTCGGCAAAGATGCGGTCAAAGCCGATCTCCCCGGCGTTGTCCGTTAGGTAAAGCAGGCGCTTTGCCTGGGAAGCTTCCCGGCAGAAGGCTTCGTAAGCTTCGCCGTCCAATTGGATTTCCATAGCCTTTTCCAGCAGAGAATCCAGATAATTAAAGTCTACCTGGCCCTGCAGGGCGGCAAAATCGATATAATTGCCCAAAATGGCCAGCTTAAGGGCGGCCAGCAGCCGGTCTTCCTGGTTTTCTACCCTTTGGCGCAGGGCATCCATGCGCTCCAGAACGAAGCGGTTGGAAAATGCCTTTTCCTTGGCATACCGGTCCTCCGGCAGGCCGTAGTATTTGCCAAAAAGGGCGGCGGTATCCAGCCCAAGCCAGGGAGAGCTTGCTCCCTGGGGAGCGGACAGGTAAAGCCCCATCAGCTCTTTGGCAAAGGCGGTAGCGGTAGCTTCGTCTCCCAGCTTCAATGCAGCGTTGATATTGCGGTTTAGGTGGCAGGCGAAGCACCGGGCGTCCATAGCGACGCTCATACCTTCAGCTTAACGACGATCTTGGTCAGGTCGTTGGCGGCTTCCAGATGCTTGCCGGGGGCGTGGGCATCCTCGGGGTAGACCACATAGCAGTAGCCCTCGCGGATGAGCATGGTATCGTTCAGGCCCTCGTACATGCCCTTATCCTTAACGGTGTCGAACTCGCCGGAGAGGGTAAGGGTCTCGGTGGGAGCCCAGCCAACGATCTCCTGGCCCTTGACTACATACTGGATGTCCAGATAGTTGTGGTGAACTTCCAGCTTGCTGCCCTCCCAGGGCTTGGTCTGGCCCACCTGCACCAGGATCTTATTGCCGCCGCTCAGAGGGTAGGTAGCGGGCTCATAGCTTTCCAGCTTGGCAACAAACTCCATAGCCTCTTCCAGGCCGGGGATAATGGGGGCGTAACGGCCCAAATCTTTCCAGGGACAAACGATCATAATAAAACATTCCTTTCAGTTTATGGTTTGCGGCCAGCGCCGCAGGTATTACAAAGAAATCGTAAGCAGCTCGGGCATGCTGTCCACCCGGCAGGCAAAGCCCTCCGGCGTGCCAAAGCCGTAGGCGGCCCAGGCAAAGTCGATGCCCGCTTCCAGGGTGGCTTCATAGTCGCCCTGGGTATCGCCGATATACAGAGGGTTTTTCAGGCCGTATTCGGCCATCAGCCGCAAAATGGTTTGGCCCTTGCTGGTGCCGGTATCGCCAAAGCACAGGTGGCCCTCAATGAGCGCCTCCAGGCCCAGCTTGCGGATGCAAAGCTGGGGGTAGCCCCGCTGGCTGTTGCTTACGATGAACAGCCGGTGGGTCTGGCGGAGCTTTTCAAGGGTCTGCTTTACCTCGGGGTAGCCAATGTTGCAGGGGTCTTCTTTCAAATAGCTGTTTTCCGAAGCCATGCACCGCTGAAGCAGCGGATAGCGCTCCGGCTGGGGCAGGGATTCAAAGAGAGCGTCGGCAATTTCCGTCATGACCTTGCCGAAAAGGCTTTTCAGCCGCTCCGCGTCTACGCACAGGTGGTCAAGCCCCTCCTTGCGAAGCTGCCGGTTGTAGCCCTTGGCTACCAGCTCCCGGGAGTCCCACAAGGTGCCGTCGATATCAAAGATCAGGGCATCGTATTTCATTGCAGCTCCTCCGTTTGTGTCAGATGGCGGCGGATATGGCCGATGATCATATTCAGGGCTACCACATTTTTGCCGCCCTCCAGCACCACCAGGTTGGCGTACTTTTTGCTGGGCTCTACATACATTTCGTGCATGGGCTTTACAGTGGTTTGGTACTGGGTAATTACAGATTCCAGCGACCGGCCCCGCTTGTTTACATCCCGCTTGATGCGCCGGCAAAGGCGGATATCCGCATCGGTATCCACAAAGAGCTTGATATCCATAAGGTCGCGCAGCTGCTTGTTTTCAAAGATCAAAATGCCCTCTACGATGATCACCTTGCTGGGGGTAATGCGCACGGTTTCGTTGCTGCGGTTATGCACAGTATAGTCGTAAACCGGGCAATCGATGGCTTCGCCGTGGCGCAGGCAGTCCAGATGGTAGGCCATGAGGCTGGTATCGAAGGCGTCCGGCTCGTCATAGTTGAGCTTGCAGCGCTCTTCGTAGCTCATTTCATCGTGGCGTTTGTAGTAGTTATCGTGGCTGAGGACGGTGATCACATCCCCAAATTCCTTTACCAGGTTTTTCATCAGGGTGGTTTTGCCGCTGCCGGTACCGCCGGCAATGCCGATGACCAGAATATTATCCATAGCTATACCTCCAGCAAATGATGGGAAAGGGCCAAGATCTGCTCGCTTTGCAGGCTGTTTTCCAAAACCAACTCCCCTAGGCCGTCATACAAAAGCCCAGCCTGCTCCAAGCGGCGGCGGGTCTGCAGCGCCGTGCCTTGGCCGCCCTGGAAAAGGGCCGTGCCGGGCAGGGCCTTGGCAATGGCCGCCTGGGCAAAGGGGTAATGGGTGCAGCCCAGCACCAAAGCGTTGAGCTTGCCCCGGTAAGGACTGAGAAGCTTTTCCATGAGGGCATCCATCTCCGGGGAATCGGCCTTTCCGCTCTCCACCAGCTCCACAAGGCCGGGGGCGGGGATGGGGAAGAGGCGGCAATTTTGGGCTACCCGCTGGGAAAGGGCCTGGAATTTTTTCTCCCGCAAGGTCACCTGGGTGGCCATGATGCCGATATTTCCCTGGGGGCAGGTATCCACCGCCAGCTTCAGCGCCGGCTCGATGCCCACTACGATAAGCTGGGGGTAGCGCGCCCGCAGATCCGCAATGGCGGCGGAGGTAGCGGTGTTGCAGGCGATCACCAGCGCCTTGATGCCCCGCGCTACCAGCTTTTCCGCGGCGGCAAGGGTAAGGGCCTTGACTTCCTGGGTAGGCCGGGAGCCGTAAGGGGCGTTGGCAGAATCGCCAAAGTATAAATAGCGCTCGTTGGGCATGATTTTCAGCAGCTCCCGCAGCACGCTGAGGCCGCCCACGCCGGAATCGAATATGGCGATATAGTCGCTTTGCAAAAAATCACGCCCTTTCTGTCTTTCCTGGGTTTATTTTATCAAAAGGTGCAAAAGGTTGCAACGGAAAAATCAATCCAGCAGAGCTTTAAATACGGGAAGGCTCTTAACGATCTGGTCATAGCTTACGCAGTAGCAGATGCGGAAGTAGCCGGGGCAGCCGAAGCCGTCGCCGGGGACTACCAGAAGATCCTTTTCCTTGGCCTTGTTGGAAAACGCCACGGCATCGCCGCCGGGGGCTTTGATAAACAGGTAGAACGCGCCGTCGGGCTTGGCCATTTCGTAGCCCATGGCGGTAAGGCCCTCCATGAGGGTCTTGCGGTTGCGCTCATAAGCATCCAGATCCGGGCGCAGATGGGCGCACCGGGCGATCACCTTTTGCAGCAGGCTGGGGGCGCAAACATGGCCGCCGGCCCTGGCCGCGCCGGCGATGGCGGCGTAAAGGGCCTTGCTGTCTTGGGCCTGGGCGGGCACATAGATATAGCCAATGCGCTCGCCGGGCAGGCTCAGGCTCTTGGAGTAGGAATAGCAAACGACGGTATTGGGGTAGATCAGGGGAATAAAGGGGGCCTGCACGCCGTCGTAGCACAGCTCCCGGTAGGGCTCGTCCGCTACGATATAGATAGGATGGCCAAATTCCTCGCCCTTGCGGGTTAAGAGCTTTGCCAGGTCTTCCAAAGTTTGGCGGGTATACACCGTACCGGCGGGGTTGTTGGGGGAGTTGATGATAATGGCGGCGGTGTTGGGGGTAAGCATCTGCTCTACCGCGTCCAGCTTGATCTGAAAGCCCGGTACATCCGGGGGAACTACCCGGAAAGCGCAGCCCGCTTCTTCCGCAAAGGGCTTATACTCCGGAAAATAGGGGGCAATGGCCAGGATCTCCGCGCCGGGTACCGCCAGGGCCTTAAATACGGCGCAAAGCTCCGGGGCAGCGCCGCAGCCGATGAACAGCTCGCTGGGCTGCACGCAGGCTTCGTAGCGGGCATTGAGGTCATTGGCGATGGCTTCCCGGCAGGCAAGATCGCCGATGGCGGAGGTATAGCCGTGGATGGCCAGGGAATCGGTATCGGAAATGATGTCACAAATTGCCTGGTTGACCTCTTTGGGAGAGGGGATGGAGGGGTTACCCAGGGAATAATCGTACACATTCTCCCGGCCCACGATGGCGGCGCGCTGGCAGCCGTATTCAAAAAGATCCCGGATGCAGGAGCGGTTGGCGCCCAGGGCATAGGCTTTTTCGTTGATCATAAGTAGTTCTCCTTATTATACGAATTTTAATAAAACGATTTCATCGTTTTATTGGAGCCGCAATCAGCGGCTCGGTGGCATCGCCACCAAAAATGCAGGCAATACATTTCTTTGGAGCTTTTTAAAGCTTTTCATCAAGAAACAGTATTATTTCAGGTATATAGGGGTGCCGGGCTCCAGGCCCTGGGGCTTGTAGGTTACGGAGCCGATGGGCTTGCCGCTGATGCCAAACTTGGGATGGTAACCGAAAAGGTTTATATAACGCTCAAGATCGCTGCGCTCCTTTTCCATTTCCCGCATAACTGCCACGGTAGCCACCACATCGTCCACCGCCCGGTGGGAATTGACCACCTGGCCGGAAAGGCCGTAGGCTTCGATGGCATTGCACAGCTTGTGGGGATAACAGCGGCGGTCTTTGTATACCGTGAGCAGATCCAGCTTGTCCTTGCCCTTGAGGATGGCGATGTCGCCGTCACGCATGAGCATATAAAACAGAAAGCTCAGGTCAAAATGGGCGTTATAGGCCAGCAGCAGGGTATTGCCCTGGATCATGCGGGCAATGTCGGCGCACACCCGGGTCTTGGGCAGGCCCTTTTGAAGCAGATCCTGGGTAGAGATGCCGGTAAGCTGGGTAATTTTCGGCGGTACGAAGCCCCCGGGGCTGAGAGCCACCAGCTGGTCGTACTCCTCGGTAATGACAGCTTGGCCGTTTTGATTCTCCACCACCACGGCGGCGAACTCGATCACCTCGTCCCGGCGGTAGTCCAGGCCGGTGGTTTCCGTATCGAAAAGCACCAGGCGGTCATATTTGGCGAATAATTGGGAAAATTCTGCCATAGGCTTGCCTTTCTTTCTGTTACTTTTCCAGCAGCGCCTTGGCCCGCTGGTATTTGCTCTTGGGCTGAACTTTCAGACCGCAGGCGTTGGCAAGATCCGCGCCGAAGGCATCTACGATCTCCTTGTCGCCCTCTTTCAGCTCAACCTCGATCTCGCAGAAGGCCTCTTCCTTGCCTCCGCCGAGGAGCACGCCCTTGTCCAGCGCCAGCTCGATATAGGCTTCGCCGATGAAAAGATCCCAGGTAGTGCGGTGGAATTTTGCTTCGCACAGAGGCGCAAGGCCCTTGGCGGCCAGCTCGGATAGCTCCCCGGGGGCGCCAAGTTTACATAACGCAAGGATAGCGGCTTCGATGCTGGCGGCTTCTACCTCGTATTCCTGCCGGCCCTTGCCCTTGGCGGGGGTCTTCAGCGTGGCAACGGAGCGTTCGTTCTCCTGGCGCAGGCGCAGGGTATAGCGGCGGGCGGCAAAATCTCCGGCGGGAGTGTCGAAATAGGTGGTATGCATATCCAGCTCCTGGGAAGCGGGGGGCAGCACCCGGGCGATGGAGGAAAGGGTGTCCTCATCGGCGGTATATTTCAGTTCATATTCCAATGCCATAACAAGTTTCTCCTTTTTTCTCTAAGAGCATTAACACCATTATACACCGACATGAGCCTACTTGCAAGAAACTTTCGCCCCTTATCTGTTACGACAGCAAAATTAAATGGGGCGTGGTAGGATTTGTATGCATCAAAGACTTTAGGAAGGTTGTGCTACAAATGATGATGGCGACGATGGGAAACCGCTTGCAGAAGGTACGGGGACAGATTTTGGCGCTGAAAAGTGACCAAAGGGTGCGCATCGGGGCAACGGTGGGGGCGCATTTGCTGGCTGGGTTTGTGCTGAGCGCCGCAAGCCTGCTGCACCGAAGCTTGCCCCTGGCCGCGGCGGCAGTATGCGGCCTTTTCGGATGGCAGGCGGGGCTGGTGGCCCTGGGCGGGGCTGCCGGCTACCTGGTGTACTGGGGGCAGGAGGGCATTATGGGCCTAACATGGACTGCGATCGCCCTGGTCGCCGCTATGGCTTTGGGGGACAGAAGGCTGACAAAAGCTTCACCGCTGCTGCTGCCGGCGGTTTCCGCCCTGATCCTAGCCGGATGCGGCCTGGGTTTTCTGCTGGTTTTGGGGGACGATACCCCAACCGCGGTGTACCTGCTGCGCATTGCCTTGGCCTTCGCCGTAACCGGGCTTACCCGGCTGGTGACCACCCGGCGGGATCCCTTGCCCCACTGGATAGCGGGCGGCTTTTGGGCTCTGGCCCTGGTGCAGGCGCTGCCCATTCCGGGGCTGAATCCCGGGTTTATTTTGGCAGGCTTTTTAGCGGCGGGCCGGGCCTTTCCCGCGGCGGCCCTGGCAGGGCTGGCGCTGGATCTGGCCAGGGTAACGGCTGTGCCTATGACGGCGGTGCTTACCATGGGGTGGCTGCTGAGCCTCAGCCCCGTAGGCGCTGCCCGGGCGAAAACCATGGCTTCGGCGGTTTGCTATTTTCTGGTTATGGTCATCCACGGGGTTTGGGATCCCTGGCTGGCGCTGCCCCTGGGCATAGGGGGGCTTAGCCGCCGCTTGTATCAGGGAAAAGCCACGCCCCCTGCGGCCCACCGCAGGGGAGAAACGGGGCTATTGCAGGTAAGGCTGGAAATGGCGGCCCATGTTATGGCCCAAACCGGGCAGATCCTGCGCGCGGCCAGACAGCCCACCCCAGACGAAGAAGCGCTGACCCAGCGCTATGCCCAGGCCGCTTGCGAGGGCTGCTCCTGCCGCAAAAGCTGCCAGGATAAGCAGGCGGTGCTGGCGCTGCCGCCGGAGGTACTCCACGGCTCGCTGCAAAGCAAGGAGGATCTGCCGGTGCAATGCCGCAGAGGGGAGCGGGTAGTGCAGCAGCTGCGCTGGGGGCAGGAGCAGCTGCGGCTGCATAAGGCCTACCATACCCGGCAGGAAGAATGCATGGCGGCGATCGTACAGCAGTACGGATTTTTGGAAAGCTATTTGCAGGGCTTATCTGACAGCCTGACCCGGCGGCAAAGGCCGGCCAGGCAAAAATTTCAGCCAAAGGTGGCGGTGTACGCCAACCGAAAGGAGCATGAAAACGCGGACCGGTGCTGCTGGTTTGCGGGAACGGAGGATAACTACTATGTAGTGCTTTGCGACGGCATGGGAACGGGAGAGGAGGCGGTAGCTGAGGGGATGGCGGCCATGGATACGCTGAAGCAGCTGCTGTGCGCCGGATTTCCGGCGGAATATGCTCTGCGAAGCCTGAACAGCCTTTTCGCCCTGCGAAATCAGGCAGGGGCAGCTACGGTGGACATCGCTCAGCTGGATCTGTCTACCGGCAAAGCCTCCCTTTACAAATGGGGCTCTGCCCCCAGCTGGGTGATCTCCCCCATGGGGGGCAGAAAAATAGGAACAGCCACTCCTCCGCCGGGCCTTTCGGTGCAGGAAGGCCGGGAGACGGTGGAGCGGCTGTCCCTTCGCAGAGGGGAAACGCTGGTGCTTCTCAGCGATGGCGTTGGCGCAGGAGATGCCATAGCCTCGCTGGCAGTAAGCTCAGCTACGCCGCCCGGGGAGGTGGCGGCAGAGATCCTGGAGCTGAGCAGCCTGGAAAACGGTGACGATGCCACCGTCGCCGTGATTCGGCTTGCACCTGCATAATATCACAAATTATTTGCAAAACCTGTCGAAACACAACATCTGGGGGTAAAATTTGGAAAAATAACACTATATTTAGGATAAATTAAGGAAATAACTCTGTAATGGGAGCAAAGCGGTAGCCCATAGCTTCCCATTGGGTGAGCAGCTCATCCAAAATTTCGGCGTTGGTTTGGCTGGTGGAGTGCAGAAGCACCACCGCGCCGTCGTGTGTTCGGGATAAGACCTTTTGCAGGGCCTCCTCAGGCGCAGGCTGGGCATCGTTTTTCCAGTCTACATAGGCAAGGCTCCAGAACACCGTGCGGTAGCCCAGGCTTTGGGCCATTTGCAGATTTTTTTGGGAATATGAGCCCTGGGGCGGGCGGTAAAATTTGGGAAGCTCCTTGCCCGTAGTTTCCAGGAACAGCGCTTCCAGATCCTTAAGCTCTTTTTCAAAGGCGGCTTTGTCGGTAAGCTTTGCCATATCCGGGTGGTGCATGGTGTGGTTGCCCACGATATGGCCCTCATCTACCATGCGGCGCACCAGGTCGGCATTTCGCTCTATATAATTGCCTACCAGGAAAAAGGCCGCCGGGGCGTTGTGCTTTTTCAGCACATCCAGTATTTTTTCGGTACATCCGTTTTCGTAGCCTGCGTCAAAGGTTAGGTATAGCACCTTTTCTTGGGTGTTGCCCAAATAGGCGGCAGAGTACCGGGAAAGCTCAGCCCCGTCCCCAGGGCCCTCCGGCGGCATGCCGGGGGTGCGGAAGCACAAGCCCCAGCCAATGGCAGCCACGCTGCTGCCACGAATGCCCACCACTACGATGCCCAAAACTGCCAGCGCGGCGCTAAGCAGCATGAAAAATTCCTTTTTCTTCATAAGAAAATCCCCCTTCCGGCATAGTGTATGCCGCAAGGGGAAGTGTTTAGACCAATTTATTCAGCTTCTTAGAAACAATGGCAGCCAGGGCAAGCTTGATCCCGTCCGGGATCAAAAAAGGCACTACGCATTGCAAAGCGGCTGCGCCCAAGCTGGCTGCGCCGCTCAGGTAACCAAAGGCATACCATAGGCAGCCGGAAAGGTAACTGACGGCAAGACAAGCTGCGGCAGCCGGGACAGGCTTTACGCCCAGGGCGGTAAGCGCCCAGTAGCCCAGAGCGCCCAGCCCAAAGCCCATCAGGAAACCGCCGGTTGGCCCAACCAAGGCCCATACGCCCCCTTGAAAGCCGGAAAACACGGGCAAACCGCATACACCCAGCAGCAAATAGGCAAAAATGGCGGCGCAGCCCCTCTTGCCGCCCAGGACCATAAGGGTAAGGGCGATGGCAAAGGTCTGCATAGTAAAGGGAACGCCGGGAAAGGGGATCGTAAGCCAGGCGCACAGGCAGCTAAGGGCCGTGAACATGGCGCACAGGGTTAGGGACCTAACCTTCATAGGTTTGACCTCCGGTCAAGAAAATACACTCAAGCCAAGCTTCCTCTGCGGAGTTTGCCCCACCAGGAGAGCTAAAAGGCCAGATGATAGATAAAAGAACAGTGCGGATATATCATATCTCATATCTTATATCTTATATCTTATATCTATCCTGCCGTCCCAGGGGGGAGCCGGCCCTCTCAGTCAGCTTCGCTGACAGCTCCCCCAAGGGGGGAGCCGGCCCTCTCAGTCAGCTTCGCTGACAGCTCTCCCAGAGGGAGAGCCAGCCCTCTCAGTCAGCTGCGCTGACAGCTCCCCCAAGGGGGGAGCCAAATGGGAACTGGGGCCGCTGCCGAAAGGCAACAGCCCCAGGTAAATTACTGCTGGTCAGCCAGCTCCTTCAGAGCGTCCTTGCGGCTGAAGTTTGCGCGGCCCTTCTCGTCGAAGCCCATGAACTTAACCCAAGTCATATCGCCCAGGTTCAGCACGTCTTCAACCTTTTCTACACGGCGGTTTTCCAGCTTGGAGATATGCACCATGCCGTCGTGGCCGGGAGCGATCTCTACGAAAGCGCCGATGGGCAGGATGCGAACGACCTTGCCGTAGTACAGCTTGCCAACCTCGGGAACGAAGCAGATGTCGTCCACCATCTTCTTGGCGGCGTAAGCAGCGGCGGAATCCACAGCGGAGATGAATACGCTGCCATCGTCCTCGATGTCTACCTTAGCGCCGGTATCGGCACAGATCTTCTGGATGGTCTTGCCGCCGGAGCCGATAACCTCACGGATCTTGTCTACGGGGATCTTCATGGAGATCATCTTGGGAGCGAACTCGCTGACCTCAGCGCGGGGCTCAGCGATGCAGGGCAGCATGACCTCTTCCAGGATGGTCAGGCGAGCCTTGCGGCAGCGCTCCAGAGCGTCGGCAATGATCTCCATGGTCAGGCCCTTGTTCTTCAGGTCCATCTGGATGGCGGTAATACACTCGGTAGTACCGGCTACCTTGAAGTCCATTTCGCCGTGGAAGTCCTCAACACCCTGAATATCGGTGAAGGTTCTCCACTCGCCGGTCTCCTGGTCGGAGATCAGGCCGCAGGAAATACCTGCAACGGGGCGCTTGATGGGAACACCGGCGTCCATCAG
>JAFSBW010000026.1 GCA_017437095.1 Oscillospiraceae bacterium | reverse complement strand
TATCCATAAAGGATTCGGACTGCTTGGCGCTCTTGGGAAGACGAATGATTCGGGTGAACTTTACGGCCTTGTAGAAATGAACCACGTTGCCGTTTTCCTCCATCATTTCAAGCTCGTACATACCAAGGATGCGCTCTACCGGCTGAGCTATAGCAGCATTTTTCAGACAGCTTTCGTATTATATCCCAGGTGTCTGAATTTGTCAAGCATTATTTTGAAATTTCTTGGGCCGTTTCGGGGCTTTCCCATGCAAAGCCGGTTTGGCGGGGGGGATTTTCCCGGATGTAGCCCTCCAGGATGCTTGCCGCCAGGGCTACCATACGCACGCAGGGGCGCTTGGCGTAGAAATCATCCGTTCTGGGGGTGGGGTTAGGGTCAGAGGGTGGGTTTTTCAAAATTTCCCGGCAGACGATGCTGCCGGCTTTTTCCCGGAACTGCCCGGCAAGGCTCTGCACCAGGGTATAGTGCTGCTTTTTGGCGGTATCATCCCCGGGGGTATCGTAGCCATAGAGCATACCCGCTACCAGGAGCATGCCGCTTACGCCGCCGCAAACCTCCCGCATGCGGCCCATGCCGCCGCCGAAAGAGGATGCCATGCGGGCAGCCTGGCTTTCTGTCAGGCCCAAAAGGTCGCAAAAAGCAACCGCCACTGCCTGGGAGCAGTTATAGCCCCGGCGGAAGGCCTCCGCCGCTTTGGTGCTGTAATCCATAATTTGCCTCCTAAAGGGTAAGGCTCTGCCCGGCACGAAGCCAGGTAATGCGCCCGCCCATATATTGCTTTAAGATCTCATATTGCTCCTGGCCGGTGCAGTGGCAGGTAATATAGCGGCAGGGGTAGCAAAGCAGCCGCTTCGCCGCGTCCTCCAGCCGCTGCCGGCTCTGCCAGCGCATAAAATGGAAGCCGCCCACCAGTATATCCGGGCGAAAATGCTCCACCAGGTTGAATATCCCCTTATGGGAGCAGCCGGAAAACAGGATGCGCCTGCCCCCGTCCTCCAGCAGCAGATACTGCTCATGGCGAAAGTCTTCCTGCTGGCCCTGGCAGGTCATGCCGGAGGTATCTATGGGGAATTTGCCCTGCCAAAGGCTGCTGTGGCAGCCGGGGCAGCCCCGGGTAAGCAGGCGGGGGCTTTCCATAGGCGCAAGGCCGATGTAATTGCCCAGGCGGTTGCGGTGATCCTCAAACGCATAGGGGCTCAGGTACACCGGGGCGTGGCTGTTTGCCGCCAGAAACCGTGCCAGGCCGCCGCCATGGTCATAGTGTCCATGGGACAAGAAGCCAAAGTCTGCCTCCGCCAGGTGGATACCCAGCTTTTGGGCGTTGGCTTCGTAGGCATCGGTCTGCCCAAAGTCAAACAATATGCGCTCTTTTCCGGTATCTATCCAAAGGCTCAAGCCATGCTCCGCCGCAAAGCCCGGCAGAGCCAGATTGTCGCAAAGGGATGTTATGACCATGCTGCAGCCCCCTTTTTGCTTATTATACCACCGCTGTCAACGCGCCGCAAGACGGCAAAACCGCCGCAGCTTTCGCTGCGGCGGCCTTGGTTGTTGCAGAGGATGGGTTAGGGCTGCTTACCAATGTAAGCCAGGATGCCGCCGTCAACGTACAGGATCAGGCCGTTAACGAAATCGGAAGCGGAGGAAGCCAGGAATACGGCGGGGCCGCCCAGGTCTTCAGCTTCGCCCCAGCGGCCAGCGGGGGTCTTAGCCAGGATGAAGGAGTCGAAGGGATGACGGCTGCCGTCAGCCTGGGGCTCACGCAGGGGAGCGGTCTGGGGAGTGGCAATGTAGCCGGGGCCAATGCCGTTGCACTGGATGTTGTACTGGCCGTACTCAGAAGCGATGTTCTTGGTGAGCATCTTCAGGCCGCCCTTAGCAGCAGCGTAAGCGGAAACGGTCTCACGGCCCAGCTCGCTCATCATGGAGCAGATGTTGATGATCTTGCCGCCGCCGGCTTCGATCATGCCGGGAATAACAGCCTTGGCGCAGATGAAGGGGGCGTTCAGGTCTACATCGATAACCTGACGGAAATCGGCAGCGCTCATCTCGATCATGGGGATGCGCTTGATGATACCGGCATTGTTGACCAGGATATCTACAGTACCGACTTCTTCCTTGATCTTAGCTACCATAGCCTGAACAGCTTCCTCGTCGCAAACGTTGCAGACGTAGCCGTGAGCCTTGATGCCAGCTTCTTCGTAGGCAGCCAGGCCCTTGTCAACCAGGTCCTGACGCAGATCGTTGAAGCAGATGGTAGCGCCGTTGGCTGCCAGAGCGGAAGCGATGGCGAAGCCGATGCCGTAGGAAGCGCCGGTGACCAGAGCGACCTTGCCGGTCAGGTCAAAGGACTTGGGAGTGCAAATATTTGCCATTGTAAAATTCCTCCTAAAACTTGTTTGCAGCAGAAGCAAGGCGATGCCAGCCCCTACTAGTGCCATAGTACACTTCGTAATTATAATACCCTGCCCGAGGTTTTTTGTCAACTGGCTTAGCCGTTTTTTGCGGAAAGATTTCGTTTTTGGCGGCTGTGGGCGTGAGGCTCTTTACTTTCTGCCGGAAACTTGCTATAATAAATGTCAATGATTTTACAGAATGGAGGGTCGCTACTGTGGCCGATCCCAAAACCAACGCTTTTCCCTGGCGCAAAACAGGCCGGATATTTGCCAAGCTTGGCATTACTCTGGCAGAAATACTGCTGCTTGCCATCATCGCTGTCTACTGCCTGGGGCAGCTGGCTGCCAACTGGCCTTCCGAGCATGTGCGGGGCTGGCTGGCCTCCGGCTTTAACGAAACGGGCATCTTTAAAAAAGGAGCGCCCTGCCGCTTTGTTGCCCACCTGTTTTATACCGAAGCTGAGCTGGAGGGCTACATGGCCTCCGCCCAAAGCCAGCCCAGCGGTGAAAAAACCGTAGAGCTGATCCCCTACGCCACCGTCCCCCAGCCTACCCAGAGCGGCGATACTGAGCCTGCCGGCCCTCAGCCGGACGCCTGGGGCTTTACCGACGAGGACGGCGACGGCATTATTATAGACGAGATCTCCGCCCAGGGCTTTCATGGGTATATGATGATCGTGCTGGATCCCAGCCGGGTAATTATGGCCAGCCACCCGGAGAGCTTTGAAACAAAGGCCTATTCCGTGCAGGAAATGGTGGAAAGCTTCGGCGGCGTAGCCGGTGTAAACGGCGGCGGGTTTGTGGATGTAGCAGGCCCGGGCAACGGCAGCAAGCCGGACTCCATCGTAGTGTTTGAGGGCCATGTTTACTATAGCCATAAGGGCTGCGGCAACGGCTTTGCCGGGTTTGACAGCAACCATAAGCTCCATGTGGGGCAGTTCAGCGCCTACCAGATCCGCCAGCTTGACATTCAGTACGGCGCCAGCTTCGGCCCGGTGCTGATCAAGGACGGCGTAGTAAATACCGATGGCATTAAAAACGCCTTCCTGAATCCCCGTACCGCCATCGGCCAGCGCAGCGACGGCGCTGTTCTGCTGCTGGTGATCGAGGGCCGCAAATCCAGCAGCCCTGGCGCTACCTTCCAGGACCTGGCGGATATTTTCCAGAACTACGGCGCGGTCAACGCCTGCAATATGGACGGCGGCTCGTCTTCCATGATGTGGTACAACGGCGAATATATCAACTCCACCGCTTCGCTGATTGGCCTGCGGCCTATCCCTACGGCCTTTGTGGTCCTGCCGGAAGGAGGCAGCCATGAATAATACCAAGAAAAAGAGCAACTGGAAGGGCTTCTGGATCTTTACCCTGGCGCTTTTGGTGCTGTTCGGGCTGGCAACCGCCTTTTTGATGCACAGCTTCGCCGGCTATTTGCAGGAAATGGACGGTAAAAACGCAGCCCGGGAAAATGCCCGCTCGGAAAAGGCTGTAGAAAACTATATTGCCGGGCTCAGCGGCGAATATGTGGCTGAGCGTCTGGGCAGCCTTTACGCCCAGGCAGACCCTGCCCTGCAAAGCCGGGAGGAGTTCCTGGAGCTGGTAACGGCGCAGCTCAGCGGCGGCGTTGGCTACAAGGTAAGCTTTACCAGCGCCAACAAGCGCACCTACGCCCTATACCTGCAGCAAGCCGAGGCTGACGGCCGCCACCGGCAGATCGGCGAAATTACCATAGAGCCAAACGGAAAGCCCAGCTACGGCTATACCCCCTGGGGCGTTACCGGGGAACATTTTGACATGAGCTATCTGCTTGCCCCCGGCCAGGAGCTTACTGTGCCCCATAATTACAGCGTATGGGTAAACGGTCAGCAGCTGGGGCCGGAATACATCGCCCAAAGCGGCATTGGCTACCAGGCTCTGGCTCCCCTGAAGAGCCTTACCCCCGCGCCGCAGCTGCCTACCTTAACGGCCTACCGCATCCCGGCCCTGCTGGGAGCAGCCTGCCCGGAGATCCGTGACCCGGCAGGAAACCCGGTACAGCTGCCGGAGGGCGGCGATTGGGCCGCCTGCCTGCCTGGCTTCCCGGAGGATCAGGCCCAGCAGCTGCAAGCTACCGTGCAGGCGTTTATGAAGCGCTATGTGATCCTGGGCTCTAACAAGCATAACCGGGAGGACAACTACGAAGCGGTAATGGCTTATGTGGTTGCCGGCAGCGCCCTGGCCCAGCGGCTGGACAATGTGCGCGGCGGTGCTATGTGGGTGGATGACTTCCCGGACGAGCTGCTCAGCGTTTCTTTCAACCGCATGGTAGCCCTGGAGGATGGGCGCTGCGTATGCGACATTACCTATGTGATCCATGTGGTAGGCAAAAAGGATTCCCAGGAGGAAACCACCCGCTGCCAGCTCGTTTTGGTATATGCCGACGGCGTGCCGAAGGTAGAAAGCATGGTAAACTATACATAAGCTCTCCCCCGGTCTGCTATATGCGGGCCGGGGGATCTATATTGTGAAATTTCATAACATCCGGCCCAGGCAGACAGCTGTGTTTGGCATAACGATGGTTTTTGCCAAAAGCCATTGCATTTTGCCAAAGGGGTGGTATAATAAAACGCAAATTCGCAAAAAAGGAGGGTCTTTTATGAAAATTATCGACTTTCATACCCATGTATACCCCGATGCCATTGCCCAAAAGGCTGCCCAGAGCATTTGCGACTTTTACGAGCTGGAAGGCGGCGGCATGAACGGCACGGTTTCTACCCTCCTTACCCGGGGCAAGCAGGCCGGGATCAGCCAGTTTGTTGTGCTTCCCGTTGGGCTGAAGCCGGGTCATGTGGCCCATATCAACGATTTCGTAGCCGAGCAATGCAAGGCGCACAGCGAGTTTTACGGCTTCGGCACCCTCCACGCCGCTATGGAGGATATTACCGGGGAGCTGAGCCGGGTAGCAAAGCTTGGCCTGAAGGGCATTAAGTTCCACCCGGATACCCAGCTGTTTAACATCGACGATGCGCGGCTTTTCCCCGTATACGAAATGATGCAGGATAAAATGCCCCTGATGCTCCATATGGGCGATACGCGCTACGACTATTCCCACCCCGCCCGGCTGCGCCGGGTGCTGGAGCTGTTCCCCCGGCTGCAGGTGATCGCCGCCCATTTCGGCGGCTACAGCATGTATGACGAGGCTATGGAGCAGCTTTATGATAAGGATTGCTTTATGGATATTTCCAGCTCTTTGATGTTTATGAGCCAGGAAAAGGCTGTGGAGCTGATCGGCCGCTACGGCGCCGAGCGCCTGGTTTACGGCACGGATTTCCCCCTGTGGGATCCTATGGTGGAAGTGCCCCGGTTCTTGAATTTGCCCCTTACCTTGGCCCAGCAGGAGCAGATCGCCTACAAAACCGCCGAGAGCCTTTTCCGGGATCAGATCCTTTTGTAAATTTTGCCGAAAGACCCCTGCGGGCAGGCCGCGGTTTCGTAAAAATTTCAGGCTTGATTTTTCCCCTTGCCTGCGCTAGAATTGTATCCATAAATCCATAAATGCGATGACGATAATAAGCAAAGTAATTCGCTTACAGAGAGCCGCCGGGTGGTGCGAGGCGGTGGTGGGTCTTTGTGTCTCCTATCCGAGCAGGGCTCCTGAAAAACGCAGTAGGGCGCTCCGGGTAACGCCGTTAAATGTTAGGAAAGCGGCCTGGCAACAGGCAACACGGGTGGTACCGTGGTTGATTTTATGCAATCACCCCGCGAAGGCAAACGCCTTTGCGGGGTTTTTTATTTTGTAGGAGGTAGCATTATGAAACTCTATGTTGTAGACAGCAGCCTGTGCCGTGAGGGCGCCAAAACTCTATCCTTCCGGGAAAAGCTGCAGCTGGCCAAAACTCTGGACGGCAGCGGCGTGGATGCCATTTTGCTAACCGCTCCCGCAGGAAGCAAGGAAGAGCAGGTAGTATGCCGCACCATCGCCGGCAGCATCGGCTGCGCCGCCGTGCTTCCCTGCCACAGCGAGGAGGGCATCGAAGCCGCCTGGGAATGCCTGAAGGAGGCTAAAAACCCCTGCATCGCTGTTTCTCTTCCCATCTCTACGGTGCAGATGGAATATATGTACCATAAAAAAGCCCCCCAGATGCTGGAAACCATCGCTTCCCTTTGCGCGGCGGCCAAAGCCGTATGCGACAATGTTATTTTCATCGCCGGGGATGCTTCCCGGGCGGAAGAGGGCTTCCTGGCCAAGGCCACTGCCGCAGCCGCCGAAAACGGCGCCAAAGCCGCCATCGTATGCGATGACAGCGGCATCTGCCTGCCCCAGGAGCTGGCTGCTCTGGTGAGCCAGGTTACCGCCTGCCCCGTATATGTGCAGCCCAGCAACGCCCTGGATATGGCTTCTGCCTGCGCTGCCGAAGCCATCCGCGCCGGCGCCCAGGGCATCTGCACCGCTATGGACGACGCTTTCCTGCGGCCTGACCGCCTGGCCCAGCTGCTGCGCACCAAGGGCGCGGCCCTGAACGCCGAAAGCTCCCTGAACATTACCGCCATTGCCGCTTCTCTGCAGGGCGCTGCCCCTGCTGCCCAGCAGGATTCCCAGCCCGTAGCCCAGCTGGACGACAGCAGCAGCCTTTCCGACATCGCCGCCGCCGTAGCCGCCCTGGGTTATGAGCTGAGCGATGAGGATGTGGGCAAGGTATACCAGGAGTTCCGCCGGGTGATCCGCAAGCGGGGCAAGCTCAGCGCCGCGGAGCTGGAGGCCATTATCGCCACCGCCGCTATGCAGGTGCCCAGCACCTTCCATGTGGTCAACTATGTGGTAAACTGCGGCAATGTGCTTACCGCTACCGCCAACATCACCCTGGAGAAAAACGGGCAGACCCTGGCAACCGTTGCCATGGGCGACGGCCCTATCGATGCCGCCTTCCATGCCATTGAGGGCATCATCGGCCACCACTACGAGCTGGACGATTTCCAGATCAGCGCCATTACCAAGGGCCGGGAGGCTGTGGGCAATGCCATCGTGCGGCTGCGCTCCGGCGGCAAGCTCTACAGCGGCAACGGCGTTTCTACCGATATCGTGGGCGCTTCCATCCGCGCTTACATCAATGCCCTGAATAAGATCGTTTACGAGGAAAGATAATATGAAAATTTCCTTTTCTTCCCAATATGTAGCGGGGCGCTCCTTTTTGGAGCTTTGTGAAAAGGCCAGCCGCTACCAATATGCCGGCTTCGAGATCTTCGATGCCCCCGGCGAAAAAAAGGCCCATCACGACAGCATTTTTCACTCCGCTGTCACTGCCAGCTCCCGCCGGAAGCTGGTAAACCGCCATATTGCCATCAGCGCCGTTTCCCACAGCGAAACCGTCACCGAAAGCACCGACCCTGCCGAGCTTATGCGGGGCGTGGAGCTGGCCAGCCGGGCGGGGGTGGAGAATTTCATCATCCGCTTTGATGCCCTGCCGGATAACGATGCCCTGCTGGCGCTTTTAAAGCCCGTGCTTAGCTGCGCTGAGGAGCTGGGGGTCATGGTGCTGCTGGAAACCGCCGGCGACCTGGCCCATACCGGCCGGGTGCTGGATGTGCTGGCGCTGTTTGCCTGCGCCGCTCTGGGCGTATGCTGGAATATCCGCCAGAGCTTCTTTGTAGGCAAGGAAACTGCCGACTCCACCATCCAAACCCTGGGCTCTTACATCGGCTATGTCCGCCTGGGCGACCGCAGGGGCGATACCGATGTGCTTATCGGCGAAGGCGAGCTGCCGGTGGCAGAGTTTATGTCCGCCCTGCGCAGCCTGAACTACGACGGCTTTATCTGCGCCGATTGGAACGATGAGATCACCGATGAAGACATTGTGCTTACCCATTTTGAAAGCTACATGGCTCAGCTGCTGCATACCCGGGAGGTCAAGCCCGTGTACTACAACCGCAGCCACACCGGTACTTTCCCCTGGAAGCGCTACGATGTGGTAGACCTTACCTTCTCCCAGGTGCTGGACGAAATGGCCGAGCGCTACCCCGACCAGTACTGCTTTAAGTACACAACCTTGGACTACACCCGCACCTATAAGGAATTTCGCGAGGATGTAGACCGGGTAGCCGCCGCCCTCATCAGCCTGGGCGTAAAGCCGGGCTACCATGTGGCCATCTGGGCTACCAATGTGCCTGCCTGGTTTTTGACCTTCTGGGCAACGGTAAAGATCGGCGCTGTTCTCGTTACCGTAAACACCGCCTACAAGATCCACGAAACCGAGTACCTGCTGCGCCAGTCCGATACCCATACCCTGGTAATGATCGAAGACTGCAAGGATTCCAACTATAAGGAGATCATGCAGCAGCTGTGCCCCGAGCTGAAGGATCTCACCCCCGGCGAGAGCCTGTATGCCAAGAAGCTGCCCTTCCTGCGCAATATTATTACCGTTGGCTTCCAAATGGATGGCTGCCTTACCTGGGAGCAGATGGTGGAACGCAGCAGCCTGGTGCCTCAGGAAGAGGTGCGCCGCCGGGCCGCCGCCGTAAAGCCTGACGATGTTTGCAACATGCAGTACACCTCCGGCACTACGGGCTTCCCCAAGGGCGTTATGCTTACCCACCGCAATATCGTAAACAACGGCAAGATCATCGGCGACCGCATGGATATGTCCACCGCCGACCGCATGATGATCCAGGTGCCCATGTTCCACTGCTTCGGCATGGTGCTTTCCATGACCAACTCCATGACCCACGGCGTTACCATGTGCCCCATGCCCTATTTCTCCCCCAAATCCAGCCTGGCCTGCGTGCATAACGAGCAGATCACCGCCTTCAACGGCGTGCCTACCATGTTTATTGCCATGTTTGGCCACCCGGACTTTGCCAAGACCGACTTTTCCCATATGCGCACCGGCATTATGGCCGGCGCCAACTGCCCGGCAGACCTGATGCGCCGGGCCGCGGCGGAAATGAATATGCGGGAGATCATCTCCGTATACGGCCAGACCGAGGCCAGCCCCGGCTGCACCATGGGCGAAGTAAACGAAGACCTTGACCACCGGGTGGAAACCGTTGGCAGCGCCTTCCCCGGGGTAGAATGCAAGATCATCGACCCGGAGACCGGCGAAGACCTGCCCGACGGCCAGAACGGCGAATTTGTGGCCCGGGGCTATAACATTATGAAGGGCTACTACAAGATGCCCAAGGCTACCGCCGCCACCATCGATGCCCAGGGCTGGCTGCACTCCGGCGATATCGCCTGCAGAACGCCTGACGGCTACTATAAGATCACCGGCCGGCTGAAGGATATGATCATCCGCGGCGGCGAAAACCTGTACCCCAGAGAGATCGAGGAATTTTACCTGACCCATCCCAAGGTAAGAGATGTGCAGGTAGTAGGCGTAAAGGACGAGCGCTACGGCGAAGAAGCCTGCGCCTGGATCATCCTGAAAAAGGGTGAGGAATCCTCTGTAGAAGAGATGCTGGCCTACGGCAGCTCCCACATGGCCAAGCACAAGGTGCCCCGCTATATTATGTTCGTAAAGGATTTCCCCATGAACGCCGCAGGCAAGATCCTCAAGTACAAGATGAAAGAGCAGTCCGAAGAGCTGCTGGGTCTGAAATAACGCTTTGCTCCCCCGGTGCTTCTCACCGGGGGAGCTTTTTGCCTTAACATACCGCACCCCGTAGGGCGGCCGCTTGCCGCCGCCGAATCGGTGCGGCGCAAAATTCCGCTGCCACGGGCAGCCCAGGAGGGCTGCCCCTACGATTGCTAACCAACTACCGGCGATGAATGTAGGGGCCGGCGTCCTCGACGGCCCTTTGCCAACACTACCCTACAAGAGGAGCAGTGCTGGGCGGGACGATGTGGGCATCGTCCCCTACAAGAGGAGGAAAAAAAGTTTGTAATTTTTGCATAAAAATTGCTTTTCAGTTCTTGACAAGTTGCCTAAGCGGTGTTACAATTTTGGTAATTTCATAGATAAAAGCTATGACGAAGACGGAATCAGCAAAAGCGTTTCTCAGAGAGCCGGGGGCGGTGGGAGCCTGGCAAATTGCGGCTGAAATTCCAATCCCTTCCGAGCTGGAAGCCCCAACGCGATCGTTAGTAGGGCCTCTCGTGCATGCTGCGTAAATGCATAGGGCTTGTTAGAGCCTGAAGAGTGGTATGGCTTGCCATACAATTTGAGTGGTACCGCGGGTATTGTTTATCAAGGCTCGTCTCAAAGTTTTCTTTGAGATGAGCCTATTTTTATTTTTCTTCGAAAGGAGCAAACGCAATGAAACCGAACACAACCATGCTACAGCTTTCTGAAATCGCTGCCCGTATCAAGGAGATGCGCTCTATTATGGGCTGGAGCGAAGCGGAAATGGCCGAAAAGACCGATGTTACTGAGGAAGCCTACCGAATTTATGAAAGCGGCAGCATTGACATTCCGTTTAGCTTCATTCATAAGTGCGCCCTGGCCTTTGATGTGGAAATGATGGAGCTGCTGGAGGGCCGCAGCGCCCGGCTGACCAGCTACACCGTTACCCGCAAGGGCGGCGGCCAGAAGACCGCCCAGGAGGACGGCATCGACATCACCAACCTGGCCCCCAAGTTCCGGGACAAGATCGCTGAGCCCTACTGGGTGCGCTATGCGTACGATCCGGCCCAGCAGAACAAGCCCATCCAGCTGGCTACCCACTCCGGCCAGGAGTTCGACCTGATCATCAGCGGTAAGCTGAAGGTGCAGATCGGCAAGCACACCGAAGTCCTCTGCGAGGGCGACAGCATTTACTACGACTCCTCTACCCCCCACGGCATGATCGCCGTTGACGGATCTGACTGCGTTTTCGTAGCAGTAGTTCTCCCCGGCGAAAAGACCCAGGAGGCCGAGGTGCGCAAGAGTGTGGTTACCGCTAAGACCTCCGCTCCCCTGGCCTGCGAAAAATTTGTAGACGCCACCGAGGACGAAAACGGCTGCCTGCAGTCCATCCGCTTTAAGAACACCGAAAGCTTCAACTTTGGCTTCGACGTGGTGGACACCATCGCCCGCCGGGATCCCGGCAAGCTGGCTATGATCCATCTGGATAAATACAAGAACGAGCGGCGCTTTACCTTCCGGGACATCAAGGACCACTCCAACCAGACCGCCAACTACTTTAAATCCCTGGGCATCGGCAAGGGCGACAAGGTCATGCTGGTGCTCAAGCGGCACTACCAGTTCTGGTTTGCTATGGTAGCTCTGCATAAGCTGGGCGCTGTGGCCATCCCCGCTACCAACCAGCTGAAGGAGCATGACTTTGTTTACCGCTACAACGCCGCAGGCGTTAAGGCCATTATCTGCACCGCCGACGGCGACACCGCCGACATCGCCGCCGCTGCCGCTGCCAAATGCCCCCAGGTAGAAACCCTGGTAATGGTAGGCGGCCAGAGAGGCCCCTGGCGTGATTTTGACAAGGAATACGGCCTCTTCACCCGCCACCTGGATCGGCCGGAGGATGCTTCCGCCGGTGACGATACCGCCCTGATGTTCTTCACCTCCGGCACCACCGGCAACCCCAAGATGGCTGCCCACAAGCATACCTACGCTCTGGGCCACTATGTAACCGCCAAGTACTGGCATTGCTGCGAGCGGGACGGCCTGCACCTTACCATCTCCGATACCGGCTGGGGCAAGAGCCTTTGGGGCAAGCTCTACGGCCAGTGGCTGTGCGAAGGCGCGGTGTTCGTATATGACTTTGACCGCTTCGATGAGAAGGAGATCCTTCCCATGTTCGCCAAGTACAATATTACCACCTTCTGCGCTCCCCCCACTATGCTGCGTATGCTTATCCGGGAGGATCTGAGCAATTATGACCTTTCTTCCATCCACCATATGACCACCGCCGGCGAGGCTCTCAACCCCGAGGTGTTCAAAAAGTTCAAGGAAGCTACGGGCCTGGAGATCATGGAGGGCTTCGGCCAGACCGAAACCACCCTGACCATCGCCAACCTGGTGGGCACTACCCCCAAGGTCGGCTCTATGGGCAAGGCCTCTCCCCAGTACAATATCGACATCATCGACAGCGAGGGCCGCAGCGTTGCTCCCGGCGAAGTGGGCGAGATCGTTATCCGCACCGGCAATAACCCTCCCTGCGGCCTGTACAAGGAGTACTACCTGGACGAGGAAAAGACCAAGGAAGCCTGGTACGACGGCATCTACCACACCGGCGATACCGCCTGGCGGGATGAAGACGGCTACTTCTTCTATGTCAGCCGCATTGACGATGTGATCAAGTCCAGCGGATACCGCATTGGACCGTTCGAGATCGAAAGCGTGATCATGGAGCTGCCTTATGTAGTAGAATGCGGCGTAAGCGCTGTGCCCGATCCCGTGCGCGGCCAGGTAGTTAAGGCCAGCATCGTGCTTACCAAGGGCACCGAGCCTACCGAGGAGCTGAAGAAGGAGATCCAGAACTACGTCAAGCACAACACCGCTCCTTATAAGTACCCCAGAGTTGTGGTATTTAAGGACGAGCTACCCAAGACCATCAGCGGAAAGATCCAGAGAAATAAGCTGTAAGGCTTATTTTGGGGTCGGTACCCCCGCAGAGATTGTCCGCCGCTGAAGCGCAAATGTTTTGGTGAAAATTACAAAATAATATTGACAGAATTTATGCACATGTGATATAATCTTGGCATAAAAGGCGTTGATAAAGAGGGCATGGGTTGCTTTTCGTTCCAGAGAGGCGGCGTTTGGTGCAAGCCGCTGCGAAAAAACTCCTGCTGTCGCTTTTGAGCCGGAAGGAAGAACGGGCCTGCCCCAGTAGAGCCTTCCCGTATGCGCTGCGTAAAAGCGAACGAGTGGCGCGCTGCCGCGCGCAATTTGAGTGGTACCGCGGGTTACAGGCCCGTCTCAAAGATTTCTGCTTTGAGACGGGCCTTTCTGCTTTTCTCATAGCTTCAAGGAGGTTTTCCCCCATGCCCAACGGCACATTGGAATTTAAGCTGCAGGAAATGGCCCAGCGTATCCGCACCCTGCGTGAGGATATTGGCCTTTCTGTGGAGGAAATGGCCCAAAAGACCGGCGTTTCCATAAATGAATACATCGCCTGCGAAAGCGGCAAGAGCGATTTAAACTTTGCCTTTCTCTACCGCTGCGCCCAGGCGCTGGATGTGGACGTTACCGATATTATCGAGGGTACTTCCCCCCGTCTGGCGGGCTACACCGTTACCCGCAGAGGCGGCGGCCAGCAGATCCAGAAGGCTCACGGCATGACCTATTACAACATGGCGGCGGCGTTCAAAAACCGTATCGCGGAGCCGCTGTATGTGCTTTCCCAGTACGATCCCCTGGCTCAGAGCAAGCCCATTGAGCTTACCAGCCACGACGGCCAGGAATGCGATGTGGTCATGAGCGGCTCTTTGAAGGTGCAGATCGGCGGCCATGTGGAGATCCTTCGCGCGGGCGACTCTATCTACTACGATTCCTCCATCCCCCACGGCATGATCGCCGTAGACGGAGCGGATTGCGAATTTTACGCCTTCGTTTTAAACCCCAACTCCGAGCCCATGAGCAAGATCGTCCATGCCGAAAGCAAGGATGTTACCTTTGCTCCCGTTCGCAAAAAGGAAGACAAGAGCATCCACCGGGTTTGGGAGGACTACTGCATCCCCACCGAGGATGAAAACGGCGTACTCAAAGCCATCAGCTTCCAGGGCGAGGACAATTTCAACTTTGCCTTCGATGTGATCGACCGGCTGGGCCGGGAAAAGCCCAACAAGCTGGCCATGGTACATATCAGCAAGGACGGCACCGAGCGGCGCTTCACCTTTAAGGACATGAAGCAGCATTCCGCCCAGGCTGCCAACTACTTTAGATCCCTGGGCATCGGCAAGGGCGACAAGGTCATGCTGATCCTGAAGCGGCACTACCAGTTCTGGTTTGCCATGCTGGGTCTACATAAGCTGGGCGCGGTAGCCATCCCCGCCACCAACCAGCTCAAAGAGCATGACATGACCTACCGGCTGAACAAGGCCCATGTAAAAATGGTCATCTGCACCGGCGACGACAATGTGCCTGATGAGATGGATAAGGCGGCCCTGAACGCCGAGATCGCTCCCATTAAGGTCATCGTCAACGGCAGCCGGGAGGGCTGGCGAAGCTTTGACGAAGAATACGCCCTCTTTACCCGCAAGCTTCACCGGCCGGAGGACGCCCCCTGCGGCGACGATCTGATGCTCATGTACTTTACCTCCGGCACTACCGGCAACCCCAAGCTGGCCATGCACAACTACCGCTACCCCCTGGGCCACTTTATTACCGCCAAATATTGGCACTGCGTCAACCCCGAGGGCCTGCACCTTACCATCGCCGACACCGGCTGGGCCAAGGCAGCCTGGGGCAAGCTCTACGGCCAGTGGCTGTGCGAGGGCGGCCTGTTCGTTTACGACTTTGACCGCTTCGACGCCAGCGACATCCTCCCCATGTTCGCAAAGTACAATATTACTACCTTCTGCGCCCCGCCTACCATCCTGCGTATGATGATCAAGCAGGATCTGAGCCGTTTCGACCTATCTTCCATCGAGCATATGACCACCGCCGGCGAAGCCCTCAACCCCGAGGTGTTCCGCCAGTTTGAAAAGGCCACGGGCCTGCAGATCATGGAAGGCTTCGGCCAGAGCGAAACTACGGTTGCCCTGGCAAACCTGGCAGGCACCAAGAGCCGCCTGGGCTCTATGGGCAAGCCCGTTCCCCTGTACGATATCCACCTGGTGGATGGCGACGGCAAGGATGTTCCCGTGGGCGAGGTTGGCGAGATCGTGTTCAACATCAAGCACGGCAGCCCCTGCGGCCTGACCACCGGCTACTTTGAAGACGAGGAAAAGACAGCCGAGACCCGCGCCGGCGGCTACTACCACACCGGCGATACCGCCTGGCGGGATGAGGACGGCTACTTCTGGTATGTGGGCCGGGTAGACGATGTGATCAAGTCCAGCGGCTACCGCATCGGGCCGTTCGAGATCGAAAATGTGATCATGGAGCTTCCCTATGTTCTGGAATGCGGCGTTTCCGCCATGCCGGATGAGGTCCGCGGCCAGGTGGTCAAGGCCAGCATCGTGCTGGTTAAGGGCACTCAGGGCACGCCGGAGCTGGCAAAAGAGATCCAGAGCTATGTTAAGAGCCATACCGCGCCTTATAAATACCCCCGTGTGGTGGTATTCCGGGATGAGCTTCCCAAAACTGCCAGCGGCAAGATCCAGAGAAATAAGCTGTAAATTTGTTAACGGGCGATTCGTGAATCGCCCCTACACGCTCCGAACTGCACAGCAGGGGCGAGCATTGCTCGTCCGCCGATCCTTCAAAAATCTATCAAGATGGGAGAAATTGTTATGAAATACGAAATTTCCGTTACCAAGACCGCCTGCCCCAAGGAAAAGCCTGCTGACGAAAGCAAGCTGGGTTTCGGCAAGGTGTTTACCGACCACATGTTTATCATGGACTACAGCACCGATAAGGGCTGGCATGACGGCCGCATCGTTCCCTTCGGCCCCCTGAGCATCCACCCCGCCTCCACCGTGCTGCACTACGGCGCTGAGATCTTCGAGGGCATGAAGGCCTACCGCCGCGCTGACGGCAGCATCGGCCTGTTCCGCCCCATGGAGAATGTACGCCGCCTGAACCGCTCTGCCGAGCGCCTTTGCCTACCGGAGCTGGACGAGGAAGGGTGCCTGGACATTCTGAACACCCTGGTAGAGCTGGAAAAGGATTGGGTGCCTCACAGCGAGGGCACTTCCCTTTACCTGCGCCCCTACCTCTTCGGCAATGACCCCCACCTGGGCGTTCACGCCGTTAAGAACGCTACCTTCGTAGTGATCTGCTCCCCCGTTGGCGCTTACTACGCCGAGGGCATCAACCCCGTTAAGATCGCCATCGAATCCACCGATGTGCGCGCCGTCCGCGGCGGCACCGGCTACGCCAAGTGCGGCGGCAACTACGCCGCTTCCCTGCGGGCCGGCCAGCGGGCTGAAGAAAAGGGCTACACCCAGGTGCTTTGGCTGGACGGCGTTGAGCAGAAGTACATCGAAGAAGTTGGCGCTATGAATGTTATGTTCAAGATCGCCGGCAAGATCGTAACTCCCAGCCTGGCTTCCGGCTCTATCCTGCCCGGCATTACCCGCAAGAGCTGCCTGGAGCTGCTGAAGGATTGGGGCTTCGAGGTAGAGGAGCGGAAGATCTCCGTAGACGAGCTCTTCGCCGCCGCTGCTGACGGCAGCTTGGAAGAAGCATGGGGCACCGGCACTGCCGCCGTTGTTTCCCCCATCGGCCAGCTGTTCTACCAGGGCAACTCCTATACTCTTTGCGGGGGTGAGATCGGCCCCGTAGCCCAGAAGCTGTATGACCAGCTTACCGGCATCCAGTGGGGCAAGGTAGAAGACAAGTTCGGCTGGACTCAGTTCGTTTGCAATGGCTAAGCGGGTAACTATCTTTGCCGGCCACTACGGCAGCGGCAAGACCAACATCGCCGTAAATTACGCCCTGGCTCTGAAGAAAGAGCGCAGCAGCGTAAAGATTGCGGATCTGGACATTGTAAACCCCTATTTCCGCACCAAAGACTCCGCCAAGGAGCTGGAAGCGGCGGGCATCCCCCTGATTTCCCCCGCCTTTGCCAACTCCAATGTGGATCTTCCTGCCCTGCCCCAGGAGCTTTACAGCCTGGTGCAGCGCCGGGATTGCTACGCCGTGCTGGATGTGGGCGGGGATGACCGGGGCGCATACGCCCTGGGCCGCTATACCCCCTACATTCTGGAAGAAAACGATTACGAAATGATCTTCGTAGCCAATTTCTACCGCCCCCTGACTCAGACGCCCCAGGATGCTCTGGAGGTCATGCGGGAAATTGAAATTGCCGGCGGCATCCCCTTTTCCGCCATCGTCAACAACTCCAACCTGGGGGGCTTGACCACCCTGGCAGACATTGAAGCAACTGCCCAAAAGGCCCAGGAGCTTTCCCGGCTTTCCGGCCTGCCTGTTTTGTTTACTTCGGCCCGTGCCGATCTTTGCCCCCGGGAGGGCGGCTATTTCCCCCTAAACCTACAGGAAAAATACTATGACATAAAGGAGAATTAAAATGGCAAAAGTAACCTTTAATTCCGACCTTTGCAAGGGCTGCGGCCTGTGTGTGGACGCCTGCCCCAAGAAGCTGATCGTCCTTTCCAAGGATAAGCTCAATGCCAAGGGCCATTCCCCCGCTGAGATCACCGATCAGGAAAAGTGCATCGCCTGCGCCTTCTGCGCTACCATGTGCCCCGACTGCGTGATCACCGTAGAAAAGTGAGGTAACAATCATGGGTGAAAAAGTATTGATGAAGGGCAATGAAGCCATTGCCGAAGCCGCCATCCGGGCAGGCTGCCGCCATTATTTTGGCTATCCTATCACGCCTCAAACCGAGCTTGCCGCCTATATGGCAAAGCGCATGCCCAAGATCGGCGGCGTATTCCTGCAGGCTGAAAGCGAGGTTGCGGCGATCAACATGGTCTACGGCGTTGCCGGTACCGGCAAGCGGGTTATGACCTCTTCCTCCTCCCCCGGAGTTTCCCTGAAGCAGGAGGGCATCTCTTACATCGCCGGCGCTGATCTGCCCGCGCTGATCATCAATGTGCAGCGCGGCGGCCCGGGTCTCGGCGGCATTCAGCCCAGCCAGAGCGACTATTTCCAGGCCACCAAGGGCGGCGGCCATGGCGACTACCGGCTGATCGTGCTGGCTCCCTCCAGCGTGCAGGAAATGGCCGACCTCACCGCCAAGGCTTTCGACCTGAGCGAAAAGTACCTGGTGCCCGCCATGCTGCTGGCCGACGGCACTATGGGCCAGATGATGGAGCCCGTAGACCTGAGCGGCATTTCCGAGCCTGAAAAGGCCGAAAAGCCCTGGGCCGTTACCGGCACCCAGTGCAAGCGCAAGCACAATATCATCAACTCTCTGTACCTGGTGCCTGAGCAGCTGGAGCAGAAGAACTTTGAGCGCTATGAGCGCTACAAGGTCATTGAGGAAAACGAGTGCCTGTACGAAAGCTTTATGATGGACGACGCCGATATCTGCGTTGTTGCTTTCGGCATTGCTGCCCGTGTTTCCAAGAACGCCGTAGTAGCCGCCCGTAAGGAGGGCATCAAGGTAGGCCTGATCCGCCCCATCACCCTGTGGCCCTTCCCCAAGGCTCCCCTGGCGCAGGCCGCTGACAAGGTTAAGGGCTTCATCTCCGTAGAGCTTTCTATGGGCCAGATGATCGAGGATGTGCGCCTGGCTACCGAGTGCAAGAAGCCCGTAGTGCTTTGCAACCGCACCGGCGGCATGATCCCCACTCCGGAGCAGGTTCTGGAGTCTATCCGCAACATGGCAAAGGAGGGCAAGTAACATGGCAATCGTATTCCAAAAGCCCAAGGCGCTTACCGATGCGCCTCTGCACTACTGCCCCGGCTGTACCCACGGCATTATCCACCGCCTGGTGGCAGAAGCCATTGACGAGCTGGGCATCGAAGGCAAGACCGTTGGCGTTGCTCCCGTTGGCTGCGCCGTTATGGCTTACGACTACTTCGCCTGCGATATGGTAGAAGCAGCCCACGGCCGCGCTCCCGCTGTGGCTACCGGCCTGAAGCGGGCTCTGCCGGAAAACATCGTATTTACCTACCAGGGCGATGGCGACCTGGCTTCCATCGGCATGGCGGAAACTGTTCACGCCGCTACCCGTGGCGAGAATATTACCATCATCTTTGTAAACAATGCCATCTACGGCATGACCGGCGGCCAGATGGCCCCCACCAGCCTCCCCGGCCAGGTGACCCAGACCTCTCCCTACGGCCGTGATACCGCTACCGCAGGCTTCCCCATCCGCGTTTCCGAGATGCTCGCTACCCTGGATGGCCCCCAGTACATCGAGCGGGTTGCCGTAAACAATGTAAAGAATGTCAACAAGGCCAAGAAGGCCATCAAGAAGGCATTCCAGAATCAGGTAGAGGGCAAGGGTTTCAGCCTGATCGAAGTGGTTTCCTCCTGCCCCACCAACTGGGGTATGACTCCCAGCAAGGCTCTGCAGTGGGTAGAAGAAAAGATGATCCCCTACTATCCTCTGGGCGTTTACAAGGATAGAAGCGCAGAAAAGGAGGGCAAGTAATGACCACTCAGATTTTGATCGCCGGTTTCGGCGGCCAGGGCGTTCTGTTCGCCGGTAAGTTCCTTGCCTACAAGGGCATGCTGGAGGACAAGCAGGTTTCCTGGCTTCCCAGCTACGGCCCGGAAATGCGCGGCGGCACTGCCAACTGCTCCATCATCATCAGCGATGATCCCGTAGGCAGCCCCATCGTATCCACCCCCGATGCCCTGATCGCCATGAACCTGCCCTCTTTCGACAAGTACGAAAACGCGGTAGTTTCCGGCGGCAAGGTGTTCATCGATTCTACCCTGATCGGCCGCAAGGCTCAGCGCACCGATATCGATGCCTACTACATCCCTGCCACCAAGATGGCTGCCGATGCCGGCATCCCCACCCTTGCCAACATGATCATTCTTGGCAAGATGATCAAGGAGACCGGGGCTGTAAGCTTTGAGAACATGGTAGATGTTATGAAAAAGATCGTTTCCGCCAAGCGCGCAGAGCTGATCGACATCAACATCAAGGCTCTGGAAGCAGGCTACAACTACGAAGGCTAAACAAAACAATATGCCGCCTGTTCTTTTGGGAACAGGCGGCTTTTGCTTTGCCCAAACGCATTGCATTGTTTGGCAAAAAGTGGTATACTAAGCTTTAGTAAACACAACAGTAAGCCTTTTACCAGGCGCAAGGAGGTGCCGGTTTGAAATCTAAAAGCATAATATTGGCCGGTGCTTTGCTTGTGTGCCTGGTTTTGGTCATTGCGGCGCTGCTGGCCGCCGGCGGCAGCCAGCCGGACGCGCCTGCCCAGAATGCTTCCGGCCAGGGCCTGCAGATCACCGAGCTCTGCGCCAAAAACGAAACCCTCCTGGCAGACAATGACGGAAAGCATCCCGATTACATAGAGCTGTATAACCCCGGCCCGCCTATCAACCTGAAGGGCTATACCTTTACCGACGGCATCAGCGTCAGCTCCCCCCTTGGCGATCTGCCTATGGATACCCATAGCTACCGGGTGATCTTTTTGGGCGCGGAGCTGGGCGGCTTCCGCCTGGGCGCCGGGGGCGGCGAGCTGCGGCTGCTGGATAGCAGCGGGGCTGCGGTTGCCCAGGTAAGCATCCCGGCTTTGTCCCAGGATCAGGTGCTGCTGCGGCAAAAGGATGGCTATGTTACCAGCTTTGAGGCCAGCCCCGGTTTTCCCAACGACGGGGCAGGCATCGCCGCCTTCCGCGAGGGAAATTACAGCGAGAATATGCCGGTGCGCATCAGCGAGGTGCTGATCGCCAATCAGTCTTCCCTGCCGGATGAAAACGGCCGCTACCGGGATGTTATAGAGCTTTGCAATGCTTCTTCCGGCCCTGTTCGCCTATCCGGGTGGTATCTTTCCGATTCTGTTTCCCAGCGCTACCGCTTCCGCCTGCCGGAGCTTACCCTCGACCCCGGCGGTTACCTTACCGTTTACTGCGACGGGGAAAACTACCTGGGCGCAGGCGGGGAGATCCACGCCAATTTTGCCCTTACTCAGGGGGAAACCCTTTGCCTTACGGATAACCTGGGCAATTACCACTGTGTTACCGTGCAGTACCTGGGGGACGATGTTTCCCTGGCGCTGCGGGAAGACGGCAGCTACAGCCCCGGCGCTGTCAGCCTGGGCTTTGTCAACGATGCTGCCGGCGCGGATGCTTTTGCTGCCGCCCGTCTTTACAGCGATTCGCCCCTGGTGATCAGCGAGGTGCTGCTCAGCAGCGCCGGCGTGCCTTACAAAGGGCTTTTCCAGGATGCTGTGGAGATCTATAACCGCTCCGATTCCCCGGTAAGCACTGCCGGCTGGTATCTTACCGACGATGCGCGCCCCTACCGCTATTCCCTGCCGGAAGGGTCGCTTGCCCCTGGGGAATGCATGGTGATCCCCTGCAGCAAGGAAGTAACCGGCTTTTCCCTTTCCGAGGGGGAAACCCTGCGCCTTACCGCCCCTGATTTTCGTTACGCGCCCCAGGTTATCTGCGGCGAAGGCGGCTTTGGGCAGAGCATGAGCCTGCGCCTTTCCGCCGACGACAGCTCCTACACCTTTGGCGCCATTACCCTGGGCTATGAAAACCTGCCGGAAAACGGCGATGCTTTTGAAGCAAGCCGGCAGCCCCAGGCGCTGATGATCAGCGAGGTCATGCCCTCCAACACTCTGCATTTGCAGGGCGCTTCCGGCACCGCTTGCGACTGGGTGGAGCTTTACAACTGCTCCGGCAAAGCCCTGGAGCTTTCCGGCTATACCCTTGCCGACAGCCGGGCAAAGCTGCAAAAATACCCCCTGCCCCAGCTGACCCTTGCCCCGGGGCAGCGCATCTGCATTCTGCTCAGCGAGGATGCCGCCGATCTGCCCTCCGGCTACTACCGGCTCCCCTTCTCCCTCTCCGCTTCCGGCGAAGGGCTGTACCTGAGCAGGCAGGGCATTGTAGAAGATTATGTGCTTTTGCCCCAGCTGCAGGCAAACACCGCCTACGGCCGCGCCCCCGGCAGCAGCGGCTTCAGCCTTTTAGCCAGCCCTACCCCGGGCAAGGCCAACAGCCAAACCGCAGCCGTATCCGCCCCGGTCACTGCCCTTACCCAGCCGGGCATCTACAATGGGGTGGAATATCTGGATGTTACCCTATCCGCCCCCGGAACCATCTATTATACTACCAACTGCACCGTCCCCGGCCGCAGCGCCCAAAAATATACCGGCCCCATCCGCATTACCAAGACCACTGTTTTGCGGGTAGTATGCTACGAAGAGGGCAAGCAGGCATCCCAGGTAACAGATCTTACCTACCTGCTGAACGAAAACGATTCCCTCGGCGTTATCAGCGTAGTTACCGCGCCGGCAAACCTTTGGTCGGAGGATCACGGCATGTATGTATCCGGCCCGGGCTGGACGGAGGAATACCCCCACTACGGCGCCAACTACTGGAAATACTGGGAATACCCCGCCACCATTTCCCTTTTTGACAGCCGGGAAGAAGGCTTTACCGGCGTACCCTGCGGCCTGAAGATCTTCGGCGGCTACAGCCGGGCCAACAGCAAAAAATCCCTGGCCTGCATGTTCCGGGCAGAGTACGGCGCATCGGCGCTGGACTATCCTATTTTCGGCGAAGATGGGCTAAGCAGCTACGAATCCATCGTGCTGCGTGCCGGCGGCCAGGATACCTTTATGACCCGCATCCGGGATGAGGTGATCACCTCTTACGCAAACCGGGAGCTGGGTATCCCGGTGCAGAAATACCGCCCGGTGGTGGTATACCTCAACGGAAAATATTACGGCATCCATTTCGTGCGGGAAAAGATCAACGAAAACTATGTGGCCGGTAATTTCCAGGTCGCCAAGGAAGATGTAGACCTTACCTATTGGGACGGCCCCAACAGCCCCGCTTACCGGGCGCTGCTGGACTATGCCCGCAAAAATGACCTTTCCCAGCAGGTGCATTTTGATTATATCGCTTCTCAGGTAGACCTGCAGAACTATACCGACTACATGATCGCCCAGATGTGGCTGGCCAATACCGACACGGCAAACAACAAATTCTTCTCCACGCCGGAGCATCCCTGGACATGGGTGCTGTACGATACGGACCTGGCCATGCGCAATTGGTCCCACGATTCCGCGGCCAAGCACCTGGATGCCAGCCAGCTGCGCAATATCGATGTTAACAGCAAGGTGCTGCTTCTGCGGCTGCTGCAAAACGAGGAATACAGAGATTATTTCCTGCGCCGCACCGCCTGGCAGTGCAACCAGGTTTGGGTCGCTGATAAGCTCATTGCCCATATCGATGCCCTGCAAGAGCAGGTAGCGGATACTATGCAAAAGGACTGCAAGCGCTGGAACAACTCCTACCAGGAGTGGCTGGCCTATGTGGAGCAGATGCGCAGCTTCGCCCGCAGACGCACCCCCAGCTTCCTCAGCTCCCTGCAGCGCTATTTCGGCCTGACCGATCAGCAGATGAGCGAATACGGCTTCGTTTTGGAGGATTGACCGGCTTATCCTGAGGGCATGACACATCGCGAATATACAAAGGCAGACACACAGAGCGCTCCGTGTGTCTGCCTTCTTCTTATTGGGAAACTGTAAACAACATGGGGCATTGAAAAAAACACATTCTATCGCTTTCATCGTCTGCTATGCATCTATTTTGTCCGCAAGGTTGATCACCGTTTTTCTTTGCTTCATTGCATACTGTACCGCCTGCCATGCACCGCTTTTTTTGCGCTCAATGTAGCAGATAATAAGGTCAGCACGGTCCACCATTTCACGGTTGCGAATCTGGATCGCGGATTTTGGGTGTGCTACCGATGCGGCATGTGAGATCTCCACATCGCTATAATAGTCGTGAAAGTAATTTTTGTTATTAAGATACTCAGCCGTTGGATACGGGAATACCACCACTAAGGCATTGTTGTCGTCCCTATATTTTTTTCGTACGCGAAGCACAGAAGAAGATACGCATCGGTCAAAGTCCCCGTTGCGTCCGACCAAAAATTCCACATACTCATTTTCGTCAATAAGTTTTCGCACCTGCTCTTCCAAAAGGCTCTCTACCTTTATGGTGTTCTCCACATATCGGTGACCAAAAAACGCAACAGAATAAATCTTCATATCTCGCTCCTTGCTAAAAAGCCCACCGAACCGTTTTGTCCGGTGGGCTATTCCAATGACTCAGCTATCTCGTCATGCGTGTGTATAGCGGTCATTTAGAACCGTATTTACTTATGCAACTACTATAAGCACGGTTTTTGTCCAGGTGTGTATTTATAGTATAGCTCATTTCAGAAACAATATCAATAGTCTGTGGCGTAATTATTTCAATATTTATAGACTATTTATAAAAAAGGATGGGCTAAAACTATGAGCAATATCACAAAGGTTGTTGGGCAGCGCATTAGAAACTACAGAACGCAAAAGGGGCTGAGCCAGGAAAAGTTGGCTGAGCTTTCCGGCTGCCATCCCACCTACATTGGTCAGCTTGAGCGTGGTGAAAAGAATGCAACACTTGAGAGCATCGAAAAGATCACCGCTGCCCTTGGTATTTCCCTTTCAAAACTGTTTGAAAAGCTTGGCCGTCAAGAGGATGACGCAACAGATATTCCGCTTGCCTGCTATGAGTTCCTCTCCGCCAAATCAAAAGAGGAGCAGGCGCAGCTCTACAAGATCCTTCTTGAAATGGACAAATACAAAGCTAACTGATATACCTCGGTAACAAAAAGACCGTAGTGGCATGGCGATCCGCCAAATAACCACTACGGTCTTTTTTAGAATGAAATACTCAAATAGGAAGCAAGGTATCGCTTATGCCAGGCTGGGGTAGTAGGGGGCGAGGTATTCTTTGGTGTTGTCGCACATGGCTTTAAAGAGCTTTTCGCCGTCTTCCAGGGTAAGCCCGGCGCAAAGGGGCTGATTCATAAAGGCCTGGAAAAGCTTGTCCATATTCCGCTCCCGGATGCCTTCGCAGGTCAGGTCGATATTGGCGCAGTTGCGCTGCACCAGCGCCAGCACGCTCTCCGGCAGGGGCTTTGCTACCACGGGTTTTACAAAGCCGTTGGTAAATACGCAGTTGGTTTCTACGATAGAGCCTTCGGGCATACCGGGCATCTGGCCGTGGTTGGGCATATTTACATTGGAAACGATCACTTCCAGACCCAGCAGCGCCCGCAGCAGATGCACCAGCTCTTCGCCGGAGCTTTCCGGCACGAATTCCATCTCGCCGGCAGCCATGGCGATGGAATCCTGGATCTGCTGAGCCTGGTTGCGTTCACGCAGGTCTACGGGGGTCAGGCCATAGTGCCATTTTTCGGCCATTTCCGGGCCGGCTAAGTACCAGTTTCTGTCCAAGAATTCTACCAGGTGGCGGTCGCCGGCGGCGCCCAGAGCGCCAAAGCGGCGGTAAAGGTCCATCTTAACCTTGTTGGCGTAGGAGAAGGGGTCAGTCTTCCAGGCATCGTGGGGGCCGCGCTCAAAGTAGCCCTGATCGAAGAATTTTTCCATAAACTCCGGCAGCAGACCCAGCAGATCGATATTCTGGTAGCGGGCCTCGGTGATCCAGGTAAAATGGTTTACGCCGGAAGCGTCGGTGTAAATATCCCGGCGGTCGGCTTCAATGCCCTTGAGCTCCTTCAAAGCGCAGCAAAGGAACATCTGGGCGTGGAATACCTCATGGCAGCAGCCAAAGGCTTTGATGCCGGGGAAATTGTCGTACAGCGCCTTTACGCAGGCGCTCATGGGGTTGGTCAGATTCAGCACCCAGGCATCGGGGCAATGCTTCTCAATGGCCTTGGCAAAGCCCTCATAGATGGGCACCGTGCGCATAGCCCGCAGCACGCCGCCGGGGCCTACGGTATCGCCTACGGCCTGGTAGATGCCGTATTTTTCCGGCTCATGGACATCGGAGCGCATTTCCTTAAAAGTGCCGGGCAGAATGGAGATCAGCACAAAGTCTGCCCCGGTCAGGCATTCCTCCAGAGTATCCGCCACCGTATAGCGGAAGGGGGCAACGGCCTTGGGGTGCTGATGCAGCCGGGTAGCGATCTGCTGGTTGCGCACAGCGGCGGGCTTGTCAATGTCATACAGGCACACTTCGCCGCCGATGCCCTCGGCCAGGGCAAGGTCCTGCATAAATCTTCTGGCCCACAGCTTGGAGCCACCGCCCAGGTACGCGATCTTTACAGTTTTCATAATGCTCTCTCCCTTTTTTAGTTGGTTTGCCGCACCGACAGGGCGTATTCCCGGGGTCCGGTGCCGTATTCTGCTTTAAACGCCCGGTAGAAGCCGGCGTAATCGCCGAAGCCGCAGGCGCTGTATACTTCGTTGGGCCGCTTGCCCTGAGCCATCAGCTGCCGGGCGATGAGCAGGCGCTTTTTTTGGATATAGCGGTAGATGCTGGTGCCGACCTGGCGGTTAAACTCATGGCTCAGGTGGTATTTGCTTACGAAAAACCGCTCCGCCAGCATATCCAGGGACAGCTGCTCGCCGTAATGCAGGTTTACATAATCTATCACCTTGGATACCGCCGCATTGCTGTGGGGCATATCCCGGGGCTGGGTATCCTGGCGCAGGGCCAGACGGTTTACCTGCACCAGCAGCTGCACCAGCAGGCTCTCCTGCAGGGCCTGGCTGCCAAAGCCCCCCTGCTGGCTTTCCCGGTGCAGCCCCTCCATAAGGGCTTGAATGCAGCTGCGCTCCTCGCTTTGCAAGCGCAAGAGGTTACCCTCCGTAGCCGGGTCAAAGCAGCGGGAAAGATCCTCGCCGCCCCCCAACCGCGCCAGCGCCTGAGGGTCTACCCACAGAACATAGCGCTCATAGCTGCTCATTTCCGGGCGGATCACCAGCTGGTGCAGCTCCTTGGGAGAGATCAGCAGGATATCCCCGGGCATAACATGGTAGATCTTGCTTTCGATGATGTAGGTAACATCGCCGCTGAGCAGAAAATACAGCTCAAAAAAGTCGTGGTGGTGCAGCTCTACATCCTTTAAGTAGGAATCCCGCTTGTATTGCAGCTCAAAATCCAGCTTGCGCATCTCCTGCCGGGGGTCGAACATTTGGGGCTGCAGGGCCATAAAAACCACCTCCTGATTCCTATTCCCATCATACCCCATTCTTCGCCACAAGTCAACGGGAAAAACCGCAATTATCACAATGTATTATCGCAAATTCTACTATTTCCCATCAAAAACTTTGCGCTTATAATGATATTGTTGAAATTACGGACAAAAATTCAAATGGAGGTTCACTCAACATGGAAAAGCTCAATTATGAAGTCCTGAAAAAGTCCGGCTATACCGGCTACATCCTGGAAAGCGCCCCCGAAAAGGTTATGCAGTTCGGCGAAGGCAATTTCCTGCGCGCATTCGTAAACTACTGGTTTGACCTGGCCAACGAGAAGGCCGGCTGGAACGGCAAGTGCGTTCTGGTGCAGCCCATCGCTCCCGGCCTGGCCAATATGATCAACGAGCAGGAGGGCCTGTACACCCTGTACCTGCGCGGCAGCCAGAACGGCCAGAAGGTAGACGACAAGCGGGTCATCTCCTCTGTTTCCCGCTGCCTGAATCCCTACGAAGCTGAGGGCTTTGCGGCTATGATGGAGGTTGCCGTTTCTGACGACCTGGAGTACATTGTCTCCAACACCACCGAGGCCGGCATCGTATACGATCCTGCCTGTGAGCTTTCCGATGTTCCCTGCTCCTCCTTCCCCGGCAAGCTCACCCAGGTGCTGTACAAGCGCTTCCAGGCCGGCAAGCCCGGCGTGATCATGCTGGCTTGCGAGCTGATCGACAACAACGGCAAGGAGCTGCAAAAGTGCGTCAACCAGTATATCGAGCAGTGGGGCCTGGGTGCTGAGTTCAGCGCTTATGTCAACGAAAAATGCACCTTCTGCGGCTCCCTGGTAGACCGCATCGTTCCCGGCCGCATCCGCGACCCCAAGGAAGTTGCCGAGCTGGAAGCTAAGCACGGCTACGCCGACCCCCTGCTGGATGTTGGCGAAGTGTTCGGCGTTTGGGTCATCGAAGGCGATGAGAAGCTCAATGATGTGCTGCCCTTCCGCAAGGCCGGCATCGAGAGCAACGTATTCGTTACCCCCGACATGACCCCCTACAAGAAGCGCAAGGTGCGCATCCTCAACGGCGCTCATACCGGCTTCGTTCTGGGCGCATACCTGGGCGGCTTCGACATCGTGCGCGACTGCATGAACGACGATACCGTTCGCGGCTACATGAACAAGATGCTGCTGGACGAGATCGTTCCCATCCTGCCCCTGGACCAGGAAGACTGCAAGAACTTTGCCGCCGCCGTGCAGGACCGCTTCAACAACCCCTTCGTTAACCACGAGCTGATGAGCATCTCCCTGAACTCCACCTCCAAGTGGAGAGCCAGAAACATGCCCAGCTTCCTGGAGTATGTAGAAAAGACCGGCAAGCTGCCCACCTGCCTTACCATGAGCTTTGCCGCTTACATTGCCTTCTTCAGCAATGACATCCAGGAGCTGACCGATGCCGGCCTGGTATGCCGCCGCAGCGCCGGCAACACCTACACCTGCTCTGACGACCGCTGGGCTCTGGAGTTCTACTACAACCACCGTAACGACTCTGTAGAAGAGCTGGTACACGCCGTTATGACCAACGAGCAGATGTGGGGCCAGGATCTGACTCTGGTTCCCGGCTTCGAGGCTGCTACCGTTGCCAACCTGACCAAGATCCGCACCGAGGGTGCTATGGCAGCTTACGCTTCCTGCCTGTAAATTTTTAGGCAACCTTACGCTATAACGAAACTGAATCTTATCATGCGCTGTAGGGGCCGATGCCTACATCGGCCCCTTTCCGATGTAGACATCGGCTCTATTTTTATTTAGGAGGGCTTTTTCATGCCTGATTTTATCCACATTCATCCCAATGACAATGTAGTAGTTGCTCTGCACGCCATTGCCAAGGGTACTGTTTACGCTGCCGACGGCGTTAGCGTTACCGCCAATACCGACATTCCCCAGGGCCACAAAATGGCTATCAAGCCCCTGGCTGAGAATGAGCATGTGATCAAGTACGGCTTCTCCATCGGCCACGCCACCGCCGACATCGCCGTTGGCGACTGGGTACATACCCACAACATGAAGACCAACCTGGAAGGCGAGATGGAGTACACCTACAACCCCAACATTACCTTCCCTGAGCCCCAGACCCCCGGCACTTTCCGCGGCTTCCGCCGCAAGGACGGCAAGGTGGGCATCCGCAACGAGATCTGGATCATCCCCACCGTTGGCTGCGTTAACGATGTTGCCAAGGCCATGGTCAAGGAAAACCAGGATCTGGTTACCGGCTCTATCGAGGGCCTGTACACCTTTACCCATCCCTTCGGCTGCTCCCAGACCGGTCATGACCATGCCCAGACCCGTAAGCTCCTGGCTGCCCTGACCCGCCACCCCAACGCCGGCGCTGTGCTGGTGCTGAGCCTGGGCTGCGAAAACCTGACCCACGAGCAGTTCCTGGCTGAGCTGGGGGATTTCGATGCCGACCGGGTAAAGTTCCTTACCTGCCAGCACGTTTCCGACGAGATGGAAGCCGGCCGCGCCCTTCTGGAAGAGTGCGCCAAGTTCGCCGCCCAGTTTGAGCGTGAGGAGATCTCCGCTTCCGAGCTGGTGATCGGCATGAAGTGCGGCGGCTCTGACGGCCTGTCCGGCATTACCGCCAACCCCACCGTTGGCCGCTTCTCCGATATGCTGGTAGCCCAGGGCGGCTCTACTGTGCTTACCGAAGTTCCCGAAATGTTCGGCGCAGAAGGCTTCCTCATGGACCGCTGCGTAAACGATGAGATCTTCGCCAAGGCCGTAAACATGATCAACGGCTTCAAGGCTTACTTCATCTCCCACAACGAGGTGGTTTACGACAACCCCAGCCCCGGCAACAAGCAGGGCGGCATTACCACCCTGGAGGATAAGTCCTGCGGCTGCGTGCAAAAGGGCGGCTCCGCTCCTATCATGGACGTGATCGGCTACGGCGATGCCGTTACCACCAAGGGCCTGAATATGCTCTACGGCCCGGGCAACGACCTGGTATCCGCCACCGCTCTTACCGCCGCCGGCGCTCACATGGTTCTGTTTACCACCGGCCGGGGCACTCCCTTCGGCGCTCCCGCTCCTACCATGAAGCTGGCTACCAACACCCCCCTGGCTACCAACAAGCGCACCTGGATCGATTTCAACGCCGGCGTTGTGGCTGATGGCACCCGCACTCTGGACGAAGCCGCTCAGGACCTGATGGAGCTGGTGCTGGCTACCGCTTCCGGCAAGCAGACCTGGGCCGAAAAGAAGGGCTACCGCGAGATCTCTATCTTCAAGGACGGTGTCGTTCTGTAAATGGCTTTCGTTTCCAAAAAGGACGAGGCGTACCGGGAATATGCCCTGAACGCCTCGCCCACCAAAGTGCTTATTTCCAGCTGCGCGCCCTTGGCTCTGTATCAAGCGCTGCAAAGCATTTTTAAGATCCTCGATGCCATGATGGCATCCCATATCGGCTCCGATGCTGCCTCTGCCGTTGCCTGCCTGAACCAGATCACCCAGATGATCACGGCCCTGGGTACCGGCCTTGCCATCGGCGGCTCTATCAAGATCTCCGAAGCCTACGGCAAGGGAGATTATGAGCTGGTGCGCAAGCAGGTTGGCGCGGTATACTCTCTGGCAGTGATCGTAGGCCTGGCCATCGTGGGCGTGCTGATTCCCTTCGCCGAATCCTTCCTGGGGTGGCTAAAAACCGACCCGGAACTGATCAAGGCCGGCGCCGGCTACTTCCGGGTAGAGATCCTTACGGTGGTAGTTACCTTCTTCAATACGGTATACATCGCCATTGAGCGCAGCCGTGGCCATGCCAAGAAGATCCTGGTGCTAAACCTGATCATTATTCTGGTAAAGCTGGCTCTGAGCGCCCTGTTCGTATATGTGCTGGACGAGGGTGTTACCATGATCGCCGTGGCTACCCTGATCGGTCAGCTGGGCATTATGGGCTACGCATTCGTTACCATGCCCCGGGATGACGGCGCGTTCCGCTTCTCCTTCCGGGAGATCAATCTGGGCGGCAAGATCATCCTGCCCATCTTGAACCTGGCTTACCCGGTATCCGCCGAAAAGGTGCTGTTCTCCGCAGGCAAGGTGACTGTCAACTCCATGTCCGGCGAGTACGGGCCTACTACCGTTGGCGCGCTGGGCATCTCCAACAACATTGGCGGCCTGACCACCTCCTGGCACATGGGCTTTACCAACGGCGCCTCCCCCCTGATCAGCCAAAACCGGGGCGCCGGCAAATACCGCCGCACCCTGCAGATCTATTTCCGGCTGCTGGTGATCAATGTGCTCATCGGCCTGGCAGGCATTATTTTGGTAAGCCTGACCCTTCCCTATCTCGCCAATTTCTTCGCCCAGTCCAAAAACCAGTTTGATCCTGCTTTCCGGGATACCATCGTATCCATCCACCAGTGGGAAATGCTGGGCTATATTACCCTGGGCATCAACTCCGCCACCCTGGCTCTGCTGCTGGGCTACGGCTACACCAAGCTGACCCTGCTGCTGAATGTGGCAAGAGTGTTCGCTTTCCGTGTGCCCGTGCTGTGGTTTTTCCAGAACTACACCAATGTAGGTGTAGAAGCTGTGGGCATGACCATGATGATCAGCAACATTTGCGTTGGCCTGAGCGCCGTGGCCGTTACCATCCCCGTAGTTATTAAAATCTTGAAAAAAGCCAAGGCGGAGGAAGCTGCCGCCCCGGCTCAAAAATAGGAGGAATGTATTATGACCCCTTTTATGAACGCTGATTTTCTGCTGAAGAGCGAAACCGCCAAGGTTCTCTACCACGAGCATGCAGAGAAGATGCCCATCATCGACTACCACTGCCACATCAACCCCATGGAGATCTACGAGGACAAGCGCTATGCTTCCATTACCGAAGTATGGCTGGGCGGTGACCACTACAAGTGGCGCGCCATGCGTTCCTGCGGCGTTCCCGAGTATTACATTACCGGCGGCGCTACCCCCGCTGAAAAGTTCCAGAAGTGGGCCGAGACCATTCCCAACCTGATCGGCAACCCCCTGTACCACTGGACGCATCTGGAGCTGCAGCGCTACTTTGGCATTACCGAGCCCCTGAACGGCGACAACGCCATGGGAATTTACGAAAAGTGCAACGCCATCCTGGCCCAGCCCGATATGTCCGTGCGCGGCATTATCCGCAAGTCCGGCGTTAAGCTGATCTGCACCACCGACGATCCCGTAGACGATCTGCGGGCTCATGAGCTAATCGCCGCTGACCCCACCGCTCCCGCTGTGGTGCTGCCCGCCTTCCGTCCTGACAAGGCTATGCGCGCCGACAAGGAGACCTTCCCCGCTTATGTTGCTCAGCTGGAAAAGGTTGTTGGCTTCCAGATCAACACCGTTGAGGATATGCGTAAGGCTCTGATCAACCGGATCGCTTACTTCAATGACCACGGCTGCCGCGTTTCTGACCACGCTCTGGACTACTGCTTCTGCGTAGAGGCTACCGAGGAAGAGCTGAACGATATCTTCGCCCGTGCCAAGGCCGGCAAGGCCATTACCTGGGACGAGCAGCTGGCTTACCACACCGCTCTGCTGATCTGCGTAGGCAAGGAATACTACCGCCTGGATTGGGTCATGCAGCTGCACTTTGGCTGCCTGCGTGATAACAGCCGCAAGATGTTCCGCAAGCTGGGCCCCGATACCGGCTTCGACTCCATGAACGATGCCGCCAACGCCGTTGGCCTGGCAAAGCTGCTGGGCGTGCTGGAAGACGAGGGCGCTCTGGGCAAGACCATTCTGTACTCCCTGAACCCCGCCGACAACGGCATTATCGGCACCATCATGGGCGGCTTCCAGACCGACAGCTCCATCCCCGGCAAGATCCAGCAGGGCTCTGCCTGGTGGTTCAATGACCACAAGCCCGGCATGGAAGCTCAGATGATCAGCCTGATGAGCCTGGGCGCTATGGGCAGCTTCAACGGCATGCTTACCGACTCCCGCTCCTTCCTGAGCTACACCCGCCATGAGTATTTCCGCAGAATACTGTGCAACCTCTTCGGACAGATGGTAGAAGACGGCGAGTATCCTGCCGACATGAAGGCTCTGGGCAAGATGGTTGAGAACATCTCCTACAACAACACCCTCAACTACTTCCGCTTCAACGAGCTGATCAAGTAATATAAACCCAAAAGCTGGGGATGCGTTGGCATCCCCAGCTGTTTTTTATGTGATTAAAAACCAAGATTCAGCAGACGGCAGGCGTTTTCGCCTAAAATTGCCATAATTTCCTCTTCGTCCAGCTCTCTCAGCCGCAAAATGCGCTGGATCTCGGTTTGGGAGTGGGTCCAGGGGCTGTCCGTGCCGAAAAGCACCCGCTCTGCCCCAAAAGCCTTTACCAGGGCGGTAAATTCGGCTTCGCCCATCAAGCGCCGCTCCTGGGCAGTATAATAATCCGTTTCCAGAGCATCTATTTCCCCCAGGGAAAAGGCTGTATCCAGGTAGCAATCGGTGTCGGCCAGGTTTTCTGCCACTTCTTCCCAGTTTTTCCAGCCGCCCATATGGGCCAGCACCAGCTTTACCCCCTCTGCCTGCTGCAAAGCGTTGCGGCTGCGCTTTGGGTCGCACCGCACTACCCCGGGGAAGCCGATATCGTCGCCGCTGTGGGCTACCACAATTAGGTCAAGCTCCGCGCACCGGCGGAAGATGCGCAGATACCTTTCATCGTCAATATCCACACCCTGGTAAACGGGGTGTATTTTTATGCCCTTCAGCCCCAGATCCTTGATGCGGCCGAGCTCCTCATACCAGCCTTCAAAATCCGGGTGCATAGCGCCAAAGTGGATCAACGGGCCTTGGCCGTTCATGGCGGCGGAGCTGTCATTCATATGGGCCACCTTCAGGGGATTGGTAGCCACGGGAAGCACTACGGAAAAATCGATACCCCTTTCGGCCATGTCTGCCTGCAAAGCAGCTACCGTAGCATCGGAAAAGGCCCGACTATGGCTTGCCCCCTGGAGCTTCGCCAGGGCTTTGGGAGCAATGGCATCCGGGAAAGTATGGGTATGAAAATCAATGATCACAGTATCGCCTTCTTGTCAAATTTTTCTATATTATACTGCCCCAGATGCCGCAAATCAAGGCAGAAGTCTTTTCTTTTTTCAGAGAATATGCTATAATGTTTTATACTAACTCTTAATGAAACCCTTTCATTCTCGCCGGTCAAAATTCCGCCAGAATGCGTTCTCGTCCTAGGTGGGCAGCCAAGCCCACCGTCGTCCTCGGCCTTTTCTGGCGAAATTTATCCTCGACGAGCTCTTAAAGCTTTCCATTAAGAATTAGTATCCGCGAAAATTTGCAAAGGAGCAACCTATGGCTACCATTTCTGAAATTCTGGCCCAGGAGCTGGGGCAGAAGCAACAATACATCGAAAATGTCATCGCCCTGATGGACGAAGGCAATACCATCCCTTTCATCGCCCGTTACCGCAAGGAAATGCACGGCGCTATGGACGATACCGTGCTGCGTACCCTGGAAACCCGGCTGACCTACCTGCGCAATCTCCAGGCCCGGCGGGATGAAGTAAAAAATTCTATCGAAAATCAGGGCAAGCTCACCGAGGAGCTGTCCGCCGCCATCGATGCCGCCGCTACGCTGGCAGAGGTGGAGGATCTGTACCGCCCCTACAAGCAGAAGCGCCGTACCCGCGGCTCTGTGGCCCGGGAGAAGGGCTTGGAGCCTCTGGCCCAGGCTATCTTCGCCCAGGACGGCAGCGATCCGGCAGCCCTGGCAGAAGCCTTTGTAGACCCGGAAAAGGGCGTAAACTCTGTTGAAGAAGCCCTGGCCGGCGCGAGCGATATTATCGCTGAGGATCTTTCCGACGATCCTGCCATCCGCAAGGGCCTGCGGGAGCTGTTCCGCCGCAAGGGCGTTATGACCAGCTGCGCTGTTGATGCGGAAAATGACAGCGTATACCGGCTGTATTATGAGTTTTCCGCCCCCATCTCCCGGCTCCAGGGCCACCAGATTTTGGCCATGAACCGGGGCGAAAAAGAGGGCTTTTTGAAGCTGAGCGTAAACCTTCCCGGCAATGAGGGCTATGCCCTGGTGCGCCGGGCCGCCCTGAAGCCCCAGCTGCAGGTTTCCGGCTTTGTAGTTGCCGCCGCAGAGGATGCTTACGACCGGCTGATCCTCCCTTCTGTCCAGCGGGAGATCCGCAGCGACCTGACGGACACCGCCAGCCAGGGCGCCATCCACAATTTCGCCCTGAACCTGAAGCCCCTGCTGATGCAGCCCCCGGTAAAGGGCTTTGTTACCATGGGCCTTGACCCCGGCTACCGCAACGGCTGCAAAGTAGCCGTAGTAGACGCTACCGGCAAGGTGCTGGCAACCAGCGTTGTGTACCCTACCTTCAGCGAGCGGAAAAAGCAAGAAGCCATCGCCATCCTGTCCGACCTGATGCGCCGCCACGGCGTAAAGCACATCGCCATCGGCAACGGCACCGCCAGCCGGGAAACGGAAGCCATGGCTGTGGAAATGCTCAGAAGCTTCCCGGAAGCCAGCTACGCCATCGTAAACGAGGCCGGCGCCTCCGTATACTCCGCCTCCCCCCTGGCTGCGGAGGAATTCCCGGACTTTGATGTAAACCTGCGCTCCGCCGTATCCATCGCCCGGCGGCTGCAAGACCCCCTGGCAGAGCTGGTAAAGATCGACCCCAAGGCCATTGGCGTAGGCCAGTACCAGCACGATTGCGCCCAGAAAGAGCTGGATGCCGCCCTGGGCGGCGTGGTAGAGGATTGCGTAAACGCCGTGGGCGTAGACCTGAACACCGCCTCCCAGAGCCTGCTGAAGCAGGTTTCCGGCCTGAACGCCACCACTGCCAAGAATATCGTAGCCTACCGGGAGGAAAACGGCGCGTTCAGCTCCCGCTCCCAGGTAAAGAAAGTGCCCAAGCTGGGCCCCAAGGCCTACGAGCAGTGCGCCGGCTTCCTGCGGGTGCCGGAGAGCAAGGAGCTGCTGGATAATACGGGCGTACACCCCGAGTCTTACAAAGCCGCCTACGCCCTGCTGGAGCTTTGCGGCTACGATAAAAAGAATATCAAAGACCTTTCCCAGCTTCCTGCTAAGCTGGAGGAGATCGGCCTGGAAAAGGCCGCCGAAAGCTGCGGCGTAGGCGTTCCTACCTTGCAGGATATCGTCAAGGAGCTGCAAAAGCCCGGCCGTGACCCCCGGGACGAGCTGCCCCCTCCCGTGCTTCGCAAGGATGTGCTGGAAATGAAGGATCTCAAGCCCGGCATGGTGCTTACCGGCACTGTGCGCAATGTTATCGATTTTGGCGTATTTGTAGACATCGGCGTTCATCAGGACGGCCTGGTGCATATCTCCCAGGTGGCAAACCGCCGCCTGCGCCACCCCAGCGAAGCTGTGAAGGTGGGGGATGTGGTCAAGGTTGCCGTGCTGGAAGTGGATGAAAAGCGGCACCGCATCAGCTTAACCATGAAAAATATTAAGGAGGAGCAAGTATGATCACAACCAAATTCCAGGAAGATGAACTGTCCCTGCTGGGCTTCGGCGCTATGCGCCTGCCGGAAAAAGACGGGGCAATCGATGTAGCCAAGGTAGAGGAAATGGTAGCTTACGCCATGGACCACGGCGTAAACTATTTTGATACCGCTTGGCCCTACCACGCAGGCTATTCCGAGATCGTTATGGGCAAGGTGCTTTCCAAGTACCCCCGGGATAGCTACCGCCTGGCTACCAAGTATCCCGGCCACCAGATCAGCGATCATTACGACCCCGCCGGCGTGTTTGAAAAGCAGCTGGAAAAGTGCGGCGTGGAATATTTTGATTACTACCTGCTGCACAATGTTACCGAGCTTTCCATCGATACTTATCTGGACCCCAAGTGGGGCATTGTAGAATATTTCAAGGAGCAGAAGCGCCTTGGCCGCATTAAGCACCTGGGCTTCTCCACCCACGGCCATGTGCCTACTATGGCCCGTTTTCTGGATGCTATGGGCGACAGCATGGAGTTCTGCCAGATCCAGCTGAACTACCTGGACTGGACGCTTCAGGATGCCAAGGGCAAGGTGGAGCTGCTGAACAAGCATAATATCCCCGTGTGGGTCATGGAGCCTGTGCGCGGCGGCAAGCTGGCCAACCTGAACGATGCCCAGAACGCCCAGCTGAAGGCTCTGCGCCCGGACGAGAGCATCGCCGCCTGGGGCTTCCGGTTCCTCCAGGGCATCGGCAGCGTGCAGATGGTGCTCAGCGGCATGAGCAATATGGAGCAGATCGTGGACAATGTTAAGACTTTCTCTACCAGAAAGCCCCTGAGTAATGCTGAGCTGGAAGTGATCCTGGAGATCGCCGAGCAGATCAAGAACGCCGTGCCTTGCACCTCTTGCCGCTACTGCTGCGACGGCTGCCCCATGGAGCTGGATATTCCCCTGATGATGCGCATTTGCAGCGAACTTCGGGTAGCCAACTCTGTAAACTCCGCCATGATTTTGGAGACCTTCCCCGAGGACAAGCTGCCCAGCGCCTGCCTGCACTGCGGCCTTTGCACCCAGATCTGCCCCCAGAATATCCCCATCCCCGATGTAATGCAGGAGCTTTCCGACAAGCTGGAGACCATTCCCAAGTGGCGTGATCTGTCCAAGATCCGGGAGCAGGAAGCCAAGGAGCTGGAGCGCAAGGGTAAGTAAATGTACCGCAACCCTATTTTATACGCGGATTATTCCGACCCGGATGTGATCCGTGTGGGCAGAGATTACTATATGGTTGCCTCTTCCTTTACCTATGTGCCGGGTGTTCCGATTTTGCACTCTCAGGATCTGGTACACTGGGAGATCATCAACTACGCTCTGCCCCGGTTTCCCTTTCAAAAATACGACCAGCCTGCCCACGGCTCCGGCGCCTGGGCGCCGGCCATCCGCTATCATAAGGGCGAGTTTTTCGTGTTCATCCCCTTGGTGGACGAAGGCATCTTCGTAGCCAGAAGCCGGGATATTCGGGGAGAATTTCAGCTGAATTGCCTGGTAAAGGCCAAGGGCTGGATAGACCCCTGCCCCTTCTGGGACGACGACGGCAAAGCCTATATGGTATTTGCCTATGCCCGCAGCCGCTGCGGCATCAAGCATCGCTTGAGCCTGGCAGAAATAGACCCGCAGTGTACCCATATTTTGGGCGAGCCTCAGGTAATTTTTCATAAAGAGGACATCGCCCCCACCATTGAAGGGCCGAAGCTTTACCGCCGGGATGGGTACTACTACATCTTCGCTCCCGCCGGGGGCGTGGCTACCGGGTGGCAGATGGCGCTGCGCAGCCGGAACATCTGGGGGCCTTACGAATACCGCACTGTGCTTTCCCAGGGGGATACCCAAATCAACGGCCCTCACCAGGGCGGCTGGGTAACGGACACCGCCGGGAAAGACTGGTTTGTCCATTTCCAGGATGTAGGCGCTTTGGGCCGCATTACCCACCTGCAGCCGATAAACTGGGAAGATGGCTGGCCCATTATGGGCGATAAGGGGCAGCCGGTAGCGGAGCATCCTCTGCCGGTTGATAATGCCCCGCAGTACCAGATCGCCGCTTCGGATGATTTTTCCGGGGATACCCTGGTCCTGCAATGGCAATGGCAGGCAAACCCTAAACCGGAGTATTATGCCATGCTCAGCCCGGGCTTGAAGCTCTCTTGCTGGGCAAACCCCAGCCGGGAGAACTACCTCTGGTATGCTCCCAACGCCCTGACCCAAATCCCACAGTATAAAGACTTTCGGGTAACGGTAGAAGTTACTCTGCACCCTGAGCAGCCGGGAGATCTGGCCGCTTTGGGTATTATCGGCCACTGCTACGGGTATCTCGCCTTGGAAGATGGCTGGCTGCGGCTATACCGGGGCGAAGCGCTGGACAAGGAGCAGCTGGGCAAAGCCCGGGAAAGCCTTGTTTGCCAGATCCCCTGCCCTAACAACATAGCCACCCTGGCGGTAGAGGTAAAAGGCGGCGCTTTCCGCTTTTACGCCGAGGGGCAGCCTATGGCAGACCCCATACCCCTTACCTGCGCCACCTGGACCGGCGCAAAAATCTGCCTTTGGAGCGCCAACCGGGAAAACCGGGCATCAGGCGGCTTTGGCGAATATCAAAATTTCAAGGAGGATACGCTATGACGCAGATCTTCTACATCGGTGACAGCACCGTACAGTTCAACAAAATCGATACCTACCCCCAGACGGGTATGTCCCAGGCTTTGGAGCGGTATACTGCCCGGGATGTGGTAGTGCGCCACCACGGCAAAAACGGCCGCAGCACCAAGTCCTTCCGGGACGAGGGCCGCTTCCAGCCGGTGCTGGAGGGGCTGCAAAAGGGGGATTTCCTCTTTATCCAGTTTGGCCATAACGATGAAAAGCAGGCTGACCCCAACCGCTACGCTGCCCCGGACGGGGCTTACCGGGATAACCTGCGCTACTATATCCGCTGTGCCAAGGAAAAGGGAGCTTACCCCGTATTGATCACCCCCATCGCCCGGCGGCTTTTTGATGAAAACGGCGTTTTCAAGCCCGGCAGCCACGGCGCATACCCGGAAGCCGTGCGCATTGTAGGCAAAGAAGAGGGCGTTCCCGTGGCAGACCTGACCGCCATTACGGAAAGCTATCTGGCAGAGCTTGGCGACGAGCCCTCCAAGCCCCTGTTTGAATGGCCCAAGGACAATACCCACCTAAAGCCTGAGGGCGCAGTAAAGCTGGCGGGCTTCCTCTGCCAGGAGCTGAAGCGCTTCGGCGGCGTGTATGAAAAGCTGCTCTACACTCCCGAGGAAGATACGGTTGTTTTTAAATCTGACTGTCTGTAAAGAAAAAATCGCCGCCTTTTTAGGCGGCGATTTTATTACCAAACGCAATTCGTTAATTATTTAATGTTTTTCGTTAAATAATAGTTGACAAACGCTAAAAGTCGTAGTATGATATCCCCGGTACCAAAAATAACAACCGAAAGGGATATTATTATGACTAACTCTGCCATTCAGAAAATCAACGGCTTCGGCAAGGCCGGAAGGATCATTGCCAATATCTGTAAGATCCTTGTGATCATCGCCATTGTCGCTGTGATCGTCGCTACCGTTATTCTGTTCATCCTCCCTAAGGATCTTGTGCTGATCCGCATGGATGCCCACGCCGATGTGACTGTTAATTACGGCCAACTGGGATCCTTTACCAAGCTTCTTACCCCCAGCACTGCCGAAGATATTCTGGAAGATATCCAGGAAGACAGCGATTTTAAATTCAACGGCATGGAATTTGCTATGGACACCGCTGAAGTTACCGACGAATCCATTCTCATCGGCGCTACCGCTCAGGTTAACGCCCTGGATATGGGCCATATCCGCATCGTGCTGATCTTCGCCATCTTTGCTCTGGCTCTTGTGCTGGTCAGCATGTACTTTATCTGCTCCTTCTGCAAGGCTCTGGAGGTTTGCAAATCTCCCTTTGAAGACAATATGATCCGCAAAATGCAGCAGCTGGCTTGGGCGCTGGTTTGCCTGCCCTTTGCTTCCTCCATCGCTGAATTCATCAGCACCAGCATTATGACCGGCAGATTGAGCTTTGGCCTGCATATCGACATGATGGAAGTAATCGTAATTTTGGCAGTTTTTGCTCTAACTTATATCTTTAAGTACGGCGCAGTTCTGCAGCAGGAATCCGACGAAACTCTGTAAGGTGGATCAACTATGGGAAAGATCATTTTACGCCTGGACAAGGTAATGGCCGACCGAAAGATGAGCCTGAACGAGCTTTCTGCCCGGGTGGGCGTTAGCAATGTAAACCTGTCCAAAATGAAGACGGGAAAGATCAGCGCCATTCGGTTTTCCACCCTGAAAGCCATCTGCGAAGCCTTAAACTGCCAGCCCGGTGACATTTTGGAGTACGATCCCACCGCGCCGGAGGACGAAGCATAAACTAACGAAAAGGGCTACCGCATTAGCGGTAGCCCTTATATTTTATTGCTGCGCCTGCAGAAGCTCGGTGTAGGTCATGAGGAAGGGAGCAAGGCCCTTGGCATCATTTTCTACAATGGGCTCAGACATATAATACTCGTAAGAGCCATCACGGCGGCGGTTGTTCTCCGGGCCGAGGCCGGCAACCAGGCAGATAGCGCCCAGATTCAGCTTGCCGTCGGTTTCGTAGAGGTAACGGTCGCAAATGGCCTGGAAGATGTCCGCGCCAACCTTGGCGTAGCTGCCGTCCAGAATGCCCAGGCGAGTGCCCTTAATGTAGAAGTAGGCAACCATGGCGGAGCCGGAGGTTTCAGGATAGTTCTTCTCCTTGCCAACCTGGTTGGGCACCTGGAAGAGCATGCCGGTTTCCTTATCGATGTAAGGCAGCAGATTCTGCGCAAGCTCCTGGGCAATGGCGGTGATCTCCCTGCGGAAATCCTCCTTGGAAGGATCGCTGTAGGCCAGAACGTCGATCAGAGCAGCGGCAAACCAGCCCAAGCTTCTGAGCCATGCGTTTTTGGAGCGGCCATCAGGCTCTGCCCAGAAAGCCTTACCGCTGGCATCATAGCCGTGGCGGTACAGCCCGGTAGCAGGGTCGAACATGCGCTTGCGCACGGTACGGAACTGGTTGAGAATATCGTTATAAGCAGAGCAGTTATCGTACTTGGTGGTATACCGGGTGTAGAACACCTGGCCCATGTACAAGCCGTCCAGCCAAACCTGGTGGGGATAGATCAGCTTATGCCAGAAGCTGCCTTCCCAGGTGCGGGGCTGGCGGTAAAGCTGGCCGTAAAGCACATCGATCGCCTTGCGGTACTTTTCCTTGCCGGTGGCTTCGTAAACATCGAAAAGAACGCGGCCTTCGCAGATATTATCCAGGTTATACTCCGCCTCGGAGAAGCCCAGCATAGAGCCGTCTTCCCGCACATAGTAATCCAGATAGTTCTCAGCGAAATCAAAGTAGCGCTGCTCGCCGGTGATCTTATGCAGATTCAGCAAAGCGGCCATCATGCAGCCGTCAATATAGTTCCAGCCGTTTACCTTGCCCTGGTGAATCTTTTCAATATTCCACAAGGGGCGATCAGGGGTAGATTCGTCCATAATCCGCTGGACATAAGCTTCGATCATATTCATTCTACAATTACCTCGTCTACATTCTCGGTGATCAGGTAGTCGCCTTCCTGACCGGTAACGGTAACATTCTTCAAATGGACCTTCTTGACGCAGTTGAAATAAAGGCCCTTCTTGCTCATAGGCTCCAGGAAGCTCATCATAGCCGGGCAGCCGTAGGAGGCATCCTGCTTGAAGGTAAAGTTCATATTCTCGATGGTAACGCTGCCAACAGGCATTTCCGGCAGGCCGTAGAAGAAGCCGGCGGCCCACTCGCAATCGGTAGCCTGAATATCCCGGAAGGTAAAATTGCCCATATAGGGGGTACCGTCGTCAACGGGAAGCTTTTCCTTGCTCCATACATACTCGGTCTTGCCGTCGGGATCGCAGTAGTAGTACATATTGATAACAAGAGGAGTCATAACATTGTCCATAAGGATGTTGCTGAACTCTACATTGTCTACTACGCAATACTTGCCACGGCCGCGGCGGGTCTTGATCCGCAGGCCACGGTCAGTATGCTTAAAGTAGCACTGGCTGACGGTAAAGTCCTTAATGCCGCCGGCCATCTCGCTGCCAAGCACTACAGCACCATGCGCATACTCCATAAGGCAGTTGCGCACAACATGGTTGGTAGCAGGGGTCTGGTACTTCATGCCCATATACATCTTGCCGGACTTCAGAGCAATGGCATCATCGCCAACGGAGAAACGCATGCCGATATAATGCACATTATCGCAGGATTCCGGGTCAGTACCGTCGGTATTGGGGCTATCCTTGGGGGCTTCTACAGCAGTGTTGTAGAAGAAGATATTCTTGGAGAAGAAGGGGTGGAAATTCCAGCAGGCAGAGTTGCGGCCGGTAATGCCATGGAATGTAACATTCTCGCAGCGGTTCAGCCAAACCAGCTTAGGCCGGGCAATGGGCCGCTTCTTAACATCCACCCACCAGCTGCCGTTGACGGCGTTGCCGTCGATAACGCCCTCGCCGACGATGGCAATGTTCTCAGCATAGTGGGCAGAGATAAAGCTCTGGCGGCCAACAGAAGGGTGACCCTCCCAGGAAGTGATTTGGTGAACATCGTCATACTCGCAGTCCTGGATCTCACCGGGGAGGATGGCATAATGCTCTTCCACGGGATCGCCCAGGATGATCGCACCCTTTTGCAGATGCCAGGTCATATTGGATTTCAGTACCAGCGGGCGGGTAAAATATACACCGGCAGGCACAAGCAAACGGCCACCCTTGGGGGTGCAATCAATGGCAAGCTGCAAAGCAGTGGTGTCATCGGTAACGCCGTCGCCCTTGGCGCCAAAATCCAGCACGCTGATGCAGCCGGTTTCGCTAAGGGTCTTAACGGTAACACTGTCTTCACCGATGGAAACGGTATACTCCGTATCCGGCTTCAGCTCGAACAGAGAAAAAACGTTGGTGCGCACGCCCATAAGGGCGGGCGCACCATTTACAGTAACGTCATATTCCTGCTCCGCATAATAGGGGGCAGAATTCTCAAGTTCAAAGCAAGCAGATACGGAGGAAACATACAAGCAATGGAACTTCATTTCGATATCCTCACATATTCTTGATTTGATTTTATGCAATTAAGCAGCTAACTTAGCCGATAACCTTCTCGGTTTCTGCATCGAACAGGTAGGTATACTCCTGGGGGATGGAGAAGCAGATGTCGGTATCCACTTTGGGAGCCTCGTGGGGGTTAACCTTCAGGATGGCGTTAACATCGCCAATGTTGATGTAAACATTGGTGTTGTCACCCAGCATTTCGGTCAGCTCAACAGTTGCGGGCAGAACATAGTTGCCTTCCTTGGCACCCAGCTTGATATGCTCAGGACGGAAGCCAAAGTAGATCTCCTTGCCCTCGTAGGCATTCTTATACTGACCCAGGTTGGCGCTGATATCCAGCTTGGTGCCGTTGATATCGATGCAGCCGCCCTTAACGGTAGCCTTGATAAAGTTCATGGGAGGCTCACCAATGAAGCCGGCAACGAACAGGTTAGCAGGCTTGAAATACAGCTCGTAGGGAGTACCTACCTGCTGAATGTAGCCTTCCTTCATGATTACGATACGGTCAGCCAGGGTCATAGCCTCGATCTGGTCGTGGGTAACATAGATGGTAGTAGCGCCGGTCTCACGGTGGATCTGAGCGATCTCAGCACGCATGGTAACACGCTGCTTGGCGTCCAGGTTGGACAGAGGCTCGTCCATCAAGAATACATCAACCTTACGGATGATAGCGCGGCCAACAGCTACACGCTGACGCTGACCACCGGAAAGAGCTCTGGGCATACGGTCCAGATAGTCGGTCAGGCCAAGGATCTTGGCAACCTTCATAACCTTGCCTTCGATGATATCTTCATCGATGCCCTGCAGCTGCAGGCCGAAGGCCAGGTTGTCATAAACAGACATCTGGGGATACAGAGCGTAGCTCTGGAATACCATGGCGATGCCTCTGTCCCGGGGGGACTTTTCGTTAACCAGCTTGCCATCAATGTAGAACTCGCCGCTGCTGATATTTTCCAGGCCAGCGATCATACGCAGAGTGGTGGACTTGCCGCAGCCGGAGGAGCCGACGAAAACGATGAACTCGCCCTTCTCGATCTCCAGGTCAAAATTATGCACTGCATGGAAGCCGTTGGGATAAATCTTATTGAGTCCTTTCAGCGTCAAGTATGCCATATTCCGATACTCCTTTTACTCAAGTGATTATCTATGGGATTACTGCCGGAAAATCCGGCGCTTGGGATCGTTGATGCCCTGGGGCGATCATTCTTGTGTGCCGTGATTGGTCTCGCCCAGAGCGGCAGCCTTGGCATCGTTGAGGATGGAGCTGCAAAGGCGTTTGATGCCGATCAGCAGCATCTCTACGCCCATGCACAGCAGGCCGAAGAGCAGCGCTTCCACGCCGACACTAATGAAAAGGTTTAGCACAAAGTAGCCAAACATAACACCGGCCATGACCAGGAAACCGCACATCAGGTTCAGGCCAAAGCCAACCATACCCCGATGGGTAACCATAAGGTACTTATCGTTAGCGCCTTCATAAGGCTCAATGAAGCGTACCACATTGTTGGTAAGAAGATCGGTAACCATGCCCATAACAATGGACAAAGCAACATACATATCCAGCCAGTGCCCACCGCCGGTAGCCATTACAATAAAGAAGCATACAGCGCCGGCAAACCAGAACTTGACGAAGATGACCTTCAGCCAGTTGGGGATCTGGAATTTCTTCTTGCGGTATTTGCTAAGCTCTTCTTCTGAATACTGAGGGATCTCTTCCTTGTCCGCATTGGCAAGAGTTTCGACCGCCTCAGAATTCAGCTCGTAGTTTTTGTTAAGGTCTTTGCTGTTTTCAGACATGGGAAATAATTAGTCCTCGGAAAGCTCGATAGCATCCATGTTGCCATTGTCTTCCAGATCAATACGGGTATTGATCTTGCCCAGCAGCTTGGTGTAAAGAGGCATCAGCGCTACAGCAGCCAGACCAACGATGGTGATGATCATGTGGGTGTTGATAGCATTGTAAGCCTTGGTAACGTAGTCAAAGCGACGCTCCTGGGTGGACCACCAGTAGTAAACACAGTTGGTATAGTGGATATCGCAGTAAATGATAACGGCTACCATGACAACGCCAATGGCCAGCATAGGAATGTTGACCTTCTTTCTGCGGGGGAAAGCATTCATCAGGCAAACGATGCACAGCAGGCTAAGCAGCATAATGGCAAAGGCGGTAAGGCCCATGTTCTTGCCGGGAAGCTGCAGCTGCAGAGTAGTTTCAGAAATAGCGGTGATATTCAGAGAGTAGTATACAAAGCCAACCAGCAGGACCACCAGGGGAACCAGCTTAGGATTACGCTTCAGAGATACTACCTTCTTACGGAAGAACTCCTTAATGGAGGCGCCAAGCTTCTTAAAGAAATTCATACGGTTAAACCTCCACTTCGATGGCATTGGTGGTTTCCTTGTCGAAGAAGCGCTTGCGGTTCATCTTCAGGGAAACAACATCGTCGATCTTGTAATCACACCAGCCATGCAGCTTGGTGGTGATACGCTCGCCCTTGCCGTCTGCGCCCAGGTGGCCGTGAACCAGAGTGTTCATACCCAGGTTCTCGTTGTTGATAACCTTCAACTGCAGCTCATCGCCGATCTCGAAGTTCTCAGGGCGGACACCCATAACAACGGTCTTACCCTGATACTGAGCCAGAGCCTTGGCTTCCTTATCATTCATGGTAAGGGTAAAGTTGGGGTTGATCAGCTTGTCGCCCTTGACCTCTACATCCATGAAATTCATGGGAGGCAGGCCGATGAAGGAAGCAACAAACAGGTTAGCAGGGGTATCGTACAGCTCCAGAGGAGTACCGATCTGCTGCACATGACCCATGGACATACATACGATACGGTCAGCCAGGGTAAGAGCCTCGGTCTGGTCGTGGGTAACGTAGAGCATGGTAGCGTTCAGGCGCTTATGCAGGAGCATGATCTCGCGGCGGGTGCCGGAGCGGAGCTTTGCGTCCAGGTTGGAGAGGGGCTCGTCAAACAGGAAAACCTGGGGGTTACGAACGATGGAACGACCCATGGCAACACGCTGACGCTGACCGCCGGACAGCTGGGAGGGCTTCTTGTTCAGCTGCTCCATAAGGCCCAGGATCTCAGCAGCAGCGATAACCTTCTTATGGATCAGGTTGGGATCTTCCTTACGCAGGGTAAGGGAGAAAGCCATGTTTTCATAAATGGTCATGTGACCGTACAGAGCGTAGTTCTGGAAAACCATGGCGATATCGCGGTCCTTTGCGGGAGCAGCGGTAACATCCTTGCCGTTGATGAGCAGCTTGCCATGGGTAATATCTTCCAGACCGGCGACCATTCTCAGAGTGGTAGACTTACCACAGCCAGAGGGGCCAACCAAAACGATCAGTTCGCCATCCTTGACATCCAGATTGAAGTCAAACACGGCCTGAACATTATTGTCATAGATTTTTTCTAAGTGCTGTAAGCTCAGTTCTGCCATAATGTTTCACCTCTCTGGTTAAGCTTCGACGGACTTCATATAATCAGCCAGCTTCTTATTGTTGATGTAGCTATTAACAGCGGCACCGATGCAAAGCAATCCGGACAGTACCAGCATAGCTACTGCGAATGCATACTGACCGTCGGTCATAACCTTCTTGGTAACGACCTCTGCAACGCCTTCAGCGTTCTTTACGGTCTCGGAGTAAACAGAGTTGTGAGCCTTAGCGGGCAGATAGAAGATACGGACAAACTGCAGAACACCCAGGAACAGCAGAATGCCGGTATAGCCCTTGCGGCGGCCCTTAACGCCCTCGGAGCAAAGGAAACCGATCAGCAGGAACAGCAGGTTCAGGATGACGGAAGCACCGATAAGCCAGGAATAGTAGGGATAGTCAGCAGAGATGGGCTTGACCACGGGGTGATCCTGCTGATAAATGCTGACATAATAGAGAACATTGAGAACGATAGCCAGAAGAACCATCTGAGAGGAGCGCTTGTCCTTGGTGTAGCGCATACGGTCCAGCTTGGTATTGGTAATTTCAGCCATTACGCTACCTCCTTACCTTCATCGATGAGTTTCTTCTCGCCACGCATCAAAGAAATTTTCCAAATAACATTTACAACCAGACCGATGGCGACCAGGATGGAAACAGCGCCGATCACAACATTCAGGTCCAGAAGCCAGGTGGACATGGAGGGATTTACGCCCTTCATTTCACACCACATCTTCAACATCTCGGGGTCCACAGTGGTCTTGTACTGCACAGCGAACTTGGAGAGGTTGGAATAAGCGTAGATAGGCATTGCTACAGCAACAACAACATTGGCAGCGGTAGCGATGTAGTTGGATACATAATACTTTCTGCGGATCTGGGTATTGGTTACCAGGAGCAGAACAGAAATAAGGATGGCATACAGGCCGTAAGTATTAAACTGCTTGTTAAACGGCTGCATATCCTTATAGATCTGAGAGCCGGGAACGATAGAGCCGGCAGTACCGATCTGTTCATAGATGGTAGTAATAAAGCCGAGGGAGTAGACAAACCAAACGGCTGCTACAATGATAGCCAGAAGACAAATGATCTTTTGGAAGCGAAGCTGTTTTTTATACATAATGACCTCCCGCGTCGATTGGGCCCTCACCTGAGGGCGCCGGAGCGCCCCCAGGCTTTGGGATCATACAATCAACTTATGTGGTAAAGGTTTCTCAGAGTGTGCGGCAGCGGCCGAAACCAAAGCCGCAACACCATATTGAGGGAAAATTACTTAACCAGTTCGTTGTAGTAAGCAACCTGACGGTCGAAAGCAGCCTGCTTCAGCATCAGGAATACCTTGCCGCCCCAGTTGTTAGCAACCATGTTGGCAGCGGAAGCTGCATCGGTAACGCCGTCGATGGAGTAGCCCTTGCAGATCTGATCAACAAAGATGTTGCCCTGGTTCTTAGCGGTACCGAAGTTCTCGTTACCCAGAGAAGTCAGGTCGCTGATGTTGGTGGACTCATCATCAGTGTGGCCGAGCTCGGTGGGCATGGAAGCATACCACATGTTCTCGGGCAGGCCCAGCTCGGGGTGCTTGATGGTGCCAGCAGCAATAGCGTTGGAGATGTAGCCAGCGCCCAGCTGACCAGCAGCGTTGGTGCACTGGAACTCGAAGGCCTGGCTCTTAGCAAATGCCAGAGTGGAGCCCAGGTACTGACGAGCAAAGTTGGTGTAGTTGCCCTTGGTCAGAGTCATCAGGTCGTTGTAGCAGCCTTCGGAGATCTTGGGCATCTCAGCACCGTTGAACAGGAAGGTCTCGGTGGAGCGGAAAGCCTCAGGACCGTAGGACATCAGGATCTGGCCCTCGGGAGAGTAAGCGAAGTCGAAGATAGCCAGAGCAGCGTTCAGCTTGTTCTCATCGCCAGCAACACCGGCAACGGAGATAGCCCAAGCGTCGGTCTTAACGGAACGCCAGGACTCAGTAAAGCGCATGTAAACGCCATCGGCATTGGTGCCGTCGTACCAACGAGCAACGGGAACCATAACAGCGCGGTAGCACTCGCCTTCCTGCAGCTTGGTGTCGTTGTAGATGGTCTGAGTCTGGTTGTAGTCGTAGTGCATGAAGCCGATGTCGTTAGCCAGCATGGTCTCGGTCTTCTCGCCCAGGGACTGTACGAAGGTGGAGGAGATCAGGCCTTCCTGAGTCATGGCGTACATACGCTCCATAGCCTCGTAGGTGGAAACTTCCTGACGAGCATCGTGAACCTTACCGTCGGTATCAACGTAGATCCAGTTGTTGCGGGATTCCAGACCACGAACGCCGAACAGGTGGCCAGCGAAGCGGTACATGTCAACACGGCGCTGGTTGTTGGAGTCTTCACGAGAGAAGATGCCCTGAACCTTCTGGCCGTCAGCATTCAGAGTAGCGGAGTTAGCAACTACGCAACGCAGCAGAGCAACCAGCTCGTCAGCGTCCCAAGCAGCGTTCTGGCCAATGAACAGGTCAGCACGGTTGGTGCCGTAGTAGCCAGCGTAAGCGGTGTCGATGTAGGTACGGAGCATGTTAACAGCAGCAACGCCGTCAACTTCGCCAGCAGCCAGGGCCTCGTTCATCTTAGCAACGATGTTGCCAGCAGCGTCGTAGTCCTTGTTGATGGTCTTAACAGTCTTGCCGTCAGCCTCTACAACATCAACAGCAACCTTGCCGGAGGTGGGCATGTAGGGGGTGTAAACAGCAGCAGCCAGCTTGTCGGAAGCGGTAGCGGTGAACTCGCCTTCGCCGTTGAGCAGCTTCTCAACCCAGTCGGTACGCATCAGGGGCATACGCTCGATGTCGTTAACACCGTCGAAGTAGGGAGCTACATAGATAGCGCCGGTAGCAGTGTCGCCAGTGATGGACAGGCGAACGATGGGGTTAGCCTCCAGGTAAGCCTTGAAGTTGGGCATCTTGTCCAGATGCTCAGCGATGTTGACCAGCTTGCCGTCAACGCCAGCTTCGTTAGCAGCGTTCAGGTTTACGGAAACAACGTCAACTTCGTTCAGGCGGTCCTGCCAGTACTTGAACTCGTTGGTAGCGGAGTTGCCCTGGTACTGGTTGGTCAGCTTAATGCCGAGCAGCTTCTCGACCTCAACCCAAGTGGGCTTCAGGTCGCCGGTGTGGTAGGTAACACCGTCGGACAGGGTGATGCCGTCCTTAGCAGTGTCAGCGTCGAACCACAGGCCAGTCTTGGCATTGTTGTAACCGGTAGCCATGCGCAGAGTAGTGCCTTCAGCATACTCCAGGCCTTCAGGCTCGGTCACTTCGGGAGTGGTGTCTGCGGGGGTGGTGTCGGGAGCGGGAGTCGTCTCGACAGGCTTTGCTGCGGGCTCCTCCTTGCAGCCTGCGAAGCAGGACAGAGCAAGGACCAGAACCAGCAGCACACAGATGAGCTTTTTCATGTGTGTGTTTCTCCTTTTCCTAAGAATAAGATTTTTATAAGATCCGGTTGGCCGGAAATTATACGGGAAGAATTACTCCTTAACGCCGCCTACATTGGTACCCTTAGCAAAGTACTTCTGGATGAAGGGGTAGATGACAAGGATGGGGATGATGGAGCAGACGATCAGGGCGTAAACAACGGAATCGGGGTGGTAGGACTCGGTCCAGAAGGACAGGAAGTCCGGGTCGGTATACTCGGCAACCTTGTTCTTGATGAACACCTGCAGGGGCTTGGAGTACTCCTTGGAGATCATCTGGTTGGCCCAGAAATAGCCGTTCCAACGGGAGATAGCGAAGAACAGGGTAACGGTAGCGATGGTGGACTTGCTCATGGGGATGAACACCTTGGTAAGCACCTGGAACTCGGTAGCGCCGTCCACGATGGCAGCCTCTTCAATATCGGAGGGAACGCCTTCGAAAGCGTTACGCAGCAGGATGATGTTCATGGCCGCCATACCCATGGCGATAACGATGAGCCACTTTTCATCGGTAATGCCCATCTTGGCAAATACATGGCCGGTCTTGATGTAGTTCTGGTACTGGGGAACCAGACCTGCGGAGAACCACATAGTAAACACCAGGAAGAAATTGAAGAAGCGGCGGAACAGCAGGCGCTTCTTGCTCAGGGCGTAGGCGCCCAGGATAGCAACCAGCAGGGAGAATACGGTACCGTAAATGGTAAGGAAGAGGGTGTTGGTGTAGGAGGTCCAGAACTGGTCATTGGTGAACATTTCTTTAAAGGCCTCGGTAATGAACACAACATCCTTGCCATTGTCGGTGGGCCACAGAACTACACGGGAGTAGGTAATGGCATCGTAGGAGGACAGAGCTGCGGAGATAACATAGATGAAGGGATACAGACACAGCAGCGCGAAAATAGTAAGGAAGGTGTAGCTGATGATCTTAAAAATCAGCTCAGAAATTTCAAGCTTTCTTTTCATGCTATTACCCCCTTAGTACAGAGATACATTGGATGCCTTCTTGGCAATGGTGTTAGCACCGATAACCAGCAGCATACCGACGACGTTGTTCATCATTTCAGCCGCCATAGCGATGCCGGGCACGCTGGCGCCGCTGCCTTCGCCGCCCATGCCGCCAAGCTCATAAGCCATGGTGGAAACCACTTCGGCAGTGGACTTGGTAGTCTCGTGGGACAGCAGGATGACCTTTTCGTAGCCGATCTGCAGCAGAGAACCGATACGGGTGATCAGCATGATGACCAGAGTGGACAGGATGCTGGGAATGACAACATAGCGCATCTGAGCCATCTTACCGGCGCCGTCGATCTGGGCAGCTTCATAGCTGGTGGGAGAGATGGCGATGATAGCAGCGAAGTAAACGATGCTGTCATAGCCGGCGCCTTCCCAGATGCCGGAGATCTGGTAGATGGAACGGAAGAAATCGGGATTGCGGAGCATACCTGTCTCTACCGCTTCCTTACCTATAACTCCCATGCTATGCAACGCCTTGACCAGGATACCATCATCGAAAGTCAGGCCGCCCTGCTTCAGAAGCATGGTAACGATAGAGGTCATGATAACGGTGGAAACGAACTTGGGCAGGTAGGTAAGCACCTGGTAGATGGAGCGCAGGAAGTTGGACTTGATCTCGTTGAAGAACAGGGCCAGGATAATGGGCATGGGGAAGCCGAAGCACAGACCGTAGAAGCTCAGCAGGAAGGTGTTACGCAGAGCTCTCCAGAAGCGGGGCGCCATATCGCCGGCAATGATCTTCGTAAACGCGGAGAAGCCGATGAACTCACGCTCAGAAACAGGAGTCTGCATATTGGCAGTACTCTTGAAGCTGGCCAGCAGCTCATACATGGGGAAGTAACGCCAGAACAGGAACACCAGGATCATCGGAATGAGCATCAGATACAGGCGCCAGTCCTTTAGAATAGAGCGCACCACATTTAACCAGTAGTGCTTTTCCACATCATCGCGAACGATCTGCTCGGGATCGGCGCGGTAGGTGTTTGAGGATTTGTCATAAATGAGGAAATCCCCAGCCATCGTTTTTTTCAAAACTGTTCTCTCCCTTCAACTTGGCGCTCCTGCTGGATGCGGAGCAGGTATGATTTTTGGTCTTCGAAAAGACCCTCTACTCGGCGGACGATCCAAACCGCGACTACCGTAAGCAGCACAGAAAGGGCATCTGCCGTAATAAAGCTAGCACAAACTTCAACCGAGAACCCAAGCACCAGCGCTACCAGCGCCCGGCCCAGTTGCATAGACAGCTGAACGATCACCGCATAGGCGATAGAGTTCAGCACGCTTCCCCGGACTTGCTCCTTAGGGAAAACTTTAAAGTAAAGCAGGACTGCCAAAACCAGCAGATTGCCTGCGCCGTAGATTATGTAGGTTTGGGGCACGGTAGCGTGGAACGCCGCGTACACCAGACCGCCCAAAACAGCGGGGATCGCTGCCCAGGGGCCCCACCGCATCATAACCAGGGCTACGATGGCGCCCACGGGGGATGCCTTCATGAGCTGGCCGGAATAGGCGGTAGCTCTGGCGATGTTGATGCCCGCTTCCGCAAGAAGCATAAGAAAAGTGAGCATCGCCAGGTCGATAGCCCGATACTGGGCAAAGGAGATTTGACGCTTCATAATGAATCCTTATAAATTATACAGCAAAAACTTGATTTTGTCTAGGTCTTCATGCTATTATATTGGCACAAATTTACAAAAGAAGGAGAAAAATTATGCCCAAAACCATGCACATAACCCCAGACGACCGGCTGCAGACGGTTTTTGACCAGGCTGAGCCCGGCGACACACTGGTTTTTGCCCCCGGAATCTACCGGCAGAAGGCCGTAATCTGCACCCCGGGGCTGAATTTGATCGGCTCCGGAATGAATAAAACCGTGTTTGTTTGGAATGATTATGCAAGAAAAACCGACAGCAGCGGCTTTAAGCTGATCACCTTCCGCACCTATACGCTGGCTGTAGCCGCCGATGGGGTAACCATTCGGGATCTGACCATCGCAAACGACGCGCTGAGCCCTGAGATCAAGGGCCAGGAGGTAGCTCTGAGCGTAGTAGGCGGGGATTTTCTTATGGAAAACTGCCGCCTGAGCTCCACCCAGGATACTCTGTTTGCCGGGCCTCTGCCTGAGGACCTGATCGAGCGCTACACCGGCTTTCTGCCGGACTGCCTGCGCCGGGGCGGGAATATGAAGCAGGTATTTAAAAACTGCCTCATAGAAGGAACGGTGGATTTTATCTTCGGCTGCGGCAGCACTCTGTTTGACAGCTGCGAGCTGCGAAGCCTGAACGATGCCAGAGGCCTGGGCTACGTAGCCGCCCCGGCTCACGGGGAAGACCAGAGCGAAGGCTATGTATTCCGCAATTGCCGCTTCACCTGCGAAGATGGGGTAGCAGCCGGAAGCATCTACCTGGCAAGACCCTGGCGGGACGCCGGCCTTTGCAGCTTTGAAAACTGCATCTACGGCGACCATATCAGCCCCCTGGGCTTCGACAAGTGGCAGGGCACTGAACGGGACAAGACCGCAAGGTTTTTTGAAAGCCCCGAGGTAAGCGGCCGGGTGGCCTGGATCAACCGAAAATAAGCTATTAGAAGGAGCGGTGCAAGCCGCTCCTTATTTTTTTACAGCAGGTTCTGGGTGGGGATGCCGTCCATATCGTCGAAATCCTGGTTTTCGCCGCACATACCCCAGATGAAGGTGTAGTTAGCGGTGCCAACGCCGGAATGGATGGACCAGCTGGGGCTGATAACGGCCTCTTCGTTGTGCATAACGATGTGGCGGGTCTCCTGGCCCTGGCCCATCATATGGAACACAGCCTGATCCTCACGGACCTCAAAGTACATGTATACTTCCATGCGGCGCTCATGGGTATGGCTGGGCATGGTGTTCCACACGTTGCCGGGCAGCAGAGCGGTCATGCCCATGGAGAGCTGGCAGCTCTGGCATACGGCAGGATGCACATACTGGCGCAGGATGCGCTCGTTAACGGTTTCCTGAGCGCCCAGATGGTTATAGCGGGCCTTGTCCATGGGGATGGACACGGTGGGATAGGTCTTGTGGGCGGGGCAGGAATTGATATAGAACTTGGCGGGGTTAGCCTTGTCTACGGAGCGGAAGATCAGCTCCTTGGTGCCCATGCCGACATAGATGCCGTCTTTATGGCCTACGGGATACTCTACGCCATCGAGGATCATCACACCGGCGCCGCCGATGTTGATAGCGCCCAGCTCACGGCGAGCCAGGAAATAGGGAGCGGCCAGCTCCTTGCAGCTTTCCAGCACCAGATCCCCTTCCACAGGCATCACGCCGCCGGCGATGATACGGTCCTGATGGGAATAGGTCAGGTTAATGCTGTCCGGCTCGAAAATGCCGGAAATGTGGTAGTGGCGACGAAGCTCCGCAGTATCATAGCGCTTGGAATCGTCAGGATGGTTGGCGTAACGAACATCGAATTTCATATGGGCCACGCTCCCTCTTAAAAATTGGCAGGACTGCCCCAAAAAAACTCTGTTTTAGAGGGCAATCCCAGTAATAGTAAACAATACACTTTGATTATAGCGGCAGGGTCAATAAATGTCAATAACATTTTCGACACAGCTTATTCATACAAAGGTTACAAATGGGGACTTTTTTAAAGTATTTTTTTCGAAAAGCCGTAAAAATGTTGGAAAAACTCCCGCCCTTTGGAATTTAGGCGGGAGTTTTGAATATTGTTTTGGGAAAAGAAAAAATTTTTTTAAAAATCCGTTCAAAAAACCGCAAAACGGAAATATCTTCTTTTGCAGGGGTCAATCCATGATCCCAACGCCCTGCTCCTGGAAAAACTGCACCATGGAATCCATCCAGCCGGGCACATCCGGGCTGATTTGGGGCAGGGTATCCGGGGTGTAGGAAAGCAGATCCGCGGTAGACAGTCCGTGGCTGCCTTTGCGGTAGATGCGCAGGCTGAAATCCACCCCCTGCTCCTCCAGCGCCTGGGCAAGCAGCAGGCTGTTGCGGCAGGGCACGCTTTCATCGCTGCGGGTATGCCAGATAAAGGCGGGGGGCATATCCGGGCGCACAAGCTTATCCAGGCTCAGGCGCTCCCGCAGGGCGGTATCCTGGCCGCAGAGATTGTCGAAGCTGCCGCTGTGGGTGCGGCCGTGGGAAACGACCACCGGGTAGCAAAGCCCCAGCACATCCGGCCGCAGGATATGCTCTGGAGCGATGTCCGCGACCTCGGGGGCGTCAAAGAGAGTAGCCAATGTTCCGCAAAGATGGCCGCCGGCGGAAAAGCCCATAGCAGCTACCCGGCCGGTAAGGCCGTAGGCATCGGCATTTTCCCGGATATAGCGCATGGCCATGGCGGCTTCCCGCAAAGCTACGGGATAGCGCAGGGGCGCTACGGAATACTCCAGCACAAAGGCCTGATAGCCCGCTGCCAGCAGCTTCAGGGCCACGCTTTCATGCTCCCGGTGGGAGGTGTGGTGGTAGCCGCCGCCGGGCAGCACCAAAACGCCGCTTTTGCGCCGGGTTTGGCTTACCTGGGCGGGGGTATGGGTAAAATAGCAGCTAAGCCGCCCGACGGCGCCTTCCGGCGCGCTCTGGGCAAAATACTCATAAAGGTCGATTACCTTGGTTTGCATAGCGATCGCTCCTGAAAGAGAAAATAGCGAGGGCAGCGCTTGGATATACATTATTATACATTATATAATAGTATCACGCACAGCTGCTGCCCGGCAGCGCTCAGTTAATAAGGTTTTCCAGCTTTTTGCAGTTGTTCAGGCAGTAGCCTGCCACATCCGGGGACATGCGGTACAGCGCGTCCAGACAGTCGTTAACATCCCGCACGCTCATGCCGTCCTCTCTGACCACCAGCATAGAAACATCCACATAAGCAGCCAGGGCTTCCGTATCCGCCGCTACAGTCATGGGCGGGGTATCCACCACGATATAGTCAAACTCCTTGCGCAGCTTATCCAGATATCTTTTCAGCTTGCCGGAGGTAAACAGCCGCTGGGGATGCTTGTAGCCGCTGCGGTTTACCGCCACATGGAGATTCCACCGGGGCAAGAAGATCAGCAGGTCATCGGATATGCCGTCGTGGTTCAGGTAGTAGCCCAGATCGTGATTTTCATCACCGGGGGACTGGAAGATCTTATGCACCGCGGGCTTACGGAAATCGCAATCCAGCAGGGCTACCTTTTTCTCCCGCCCGGCAAGGCCCAGGGCAATATTGGCTGCTACGGTAGATTTGCCCTCGTTTTCGCCGGCGCTGGAGATCAGCAGCACCTTTTGGTTATGCTTGCGCATATGGTACTCCAAAGTAGAGCAAAGGCTTTGATGCTCTTCCCGGAAGGCTTTGCTTACCAGGGGGTTGCTTACCAGGGGAGCAATGTTTTTCTTTTTGGCCATAGAATGCACGGTTTTGTTTTTGCGTTCATGGCGCAATGTCGCCAGCAGGCGGCTGTCTACCTTGCGCTTGGCGGCGGCAGGGGTCTGCACCGTGTCGCGCAGGATGCTCAGCAGGCAGATCAGGCCCACGCTCAGGCCAAAGCCCAAAACCAGGGCCATCTTCTTATAGTGGCCGGTATTGAAATAATTCGCGGGGCTGGTAGGCACCCGGGGCTCTTTCAGCACATCCAAAACTGCATTGGGCAGGATCTCCTGAGAGATCTCCGGGTACACCTCGATGAGGGTCTTCAACCCCAAAAAGGCATTTTCCGGGCTGGAAGCCACCACCCGCACGATCATTAGATTGGTGTTGGAAATAATGCGGGTGCTGATAGCGCCATCCAGCTGGGCCCCCAGCTTTTGCTCCACACGCTGGCGCACCAGGCCGCTTTTAAACAGCTCCGAGAAGGTCTCTGCCATGGTGCTGGTAAGGCTCATATTGCTGTAGGCCGAGGAATTGCCCTTGGCGCTTACCATAAAGGTAGCCTCGCTGGCGTATTCCGGCTGGAAGGTGTTCTTTTCGTAGGTATCCACGCACAGCAGCAGGCTGGCTACCACCAGCACCACCACCCAAGCATTGCGAATCAGATCCCGCAGCACATTGCAGGGGTTGATTTCATCTAAGCGGATCAACTGTTCTTCCATGGCTCAGTCCCCCTCTACAACAACGCTCAAGTAGGCTCTGCCCTCATGGCCATCCTGGGTATAGGAATAGGCCAGCTGGTAGCAGCCGGGGGTATCGGTATCCACCGAGCCCAAAACCGTAACCTCGCTCACAGGCAGGCTTTCGCCGGTGCCGAAGGCGCGGACGGACTGCACCAGGGAATGGGGGTCAAAGCTCTGGCCGGCCTTCAGGTATACGATATAGTTTTTCAGGAAGATCTCCGGCGCCCGGGAACTAACACTCTTGACCACCAGGGTAAGCTCTACCTGGGCCCGGTCGCCAAAGGAGTTGCTTACCTCCAGCAGCACCGGGTAGATGCCCACGGTATAGTTGCTGACATTGGCCTTGACCACCTTGATCTGGCCGGTAATGTCCCCGTCCAAACAGTCGGAAGCCCGGATATAGTTAAGATAGCGGATGTTCTGGCCCTGGTAGAAGATCAGGGGCTGATCCAGGGAAAACCGGGGGCTTTCATAGTCGGTAAAGGTCACCTTGCGGGTATAGCTGGCGCTGTTGTGGCCGCCGTCGAATACCACATAGTTTGCATTGATCGTGCCTTTTTCCACAAAATAGCTGGTAGAGGCTACCAGGATGTTTTCCGTCAGATCGCCATCCTCTTTATCGTGGGCGGTAAGGCCCTGCTTCAGTGAGGCAGTTCCCTCCTCTACTGTAAGCTGCAGATGGTCGATGCTGCTTTCGATCACCGGCCGGGTAGTATCCTGCCGGGCTTTATAGCGGGCATTGCCCATTAAATTCAGGGCCAGGCTGACAATAAACAGCAGCACCGCGCCCACGCGCAAATATCTCATAAGCTTCTCCTCCCCAGACTACAGCGTTTCGTTTTGGCAGATGGCATAGGGGTTTTGCAGCAGCAGCATCTTGGCATAACGGGGGCTGTAATGGATGGATAAATGGTCGTATACGCTAATTAGGTTATTGGTGCGATACCGCAGGCCGTGGGCATCGCTGGCGGCAATGGCCACCAGATCGTTTTTGATCAAATAATCCGCGGCTACCCAGGAATCCCGGCCGAATTTGCCCAGGATGCTGCCGCCGGTGATCTGCACATGGCAGCCCATATCCAGCCATTCATTCACAGCCGCCGGATTCTGCCAGATAGCGCCGTAGCGCTCCGGGTGGGCAACCAGGGGAATGTAATTATGCTCCAATATCAGCTGCAGGCTTTCCCGGCAGGCTGCCAGGCTCACATCCGGGCGAAACTCTGTAAGCAAATACCGGGTGCCGTTGAGCCCCAGGGCCCAGCCCTGCTCCAATATCAGCTTCAGGTTGTCCCCTGCCCGCAGCTCCATGCCGGTAAGGATCTTGGCTTCGATGCCGGCAGCGGCAGCTTCCCGGCGCAGCAGGCCCAGCCGCTTCATATACTCTTCGCCGTAAAAATTGGACCGGGGCATATTGGGGCAATTGCAATGGGGCGTAGCCGCCAGGGCGATCACATGGGACGCATCCGCGTTTTTTAGCATTTCCAGAGCCGTCTGCAGGCAGTCCGCTCCGTCATCCACGCCGGGGAGGACATGGGTATGCAAATCGATGATCTTCAAAATGTCCTCTCCTTTCGCGGTTTTAATCAGGTTTTCTTCTTCTTTTCGCCGTAGCCATAGCCGTAACCGTAGCGGCCGTAGCCGTAGCGGCTGTAGCGGGAGTAGCTGTAGCGGGAATAGTTGTAGCCATAGCCGTAGCCATAGCCTGCCAGGCCGCTTTGGGCGCCGTTGAGGATGCAGCCGTAGATATTGGCTTCGTAACGGCTCAGATCTTCAATGGCATCCATGATCCGGCCCATTTTTACGGTATCCTGGCGGATCACATACAAAAGGCCCTCGCAAAGCTCTACGCCGATGGCGGCATCGCCTAGGTTTTCGCAGGGGGGAATGTCTACGATCACATAGTCCATAACGCTGCGGGCGCCCAGGATCAGGCTCTGCAGCTGCTGCGTATATTTGGCCAGCTCCGCAGGGGTCATCCTGCGGCGGCAGGTAATGGTATAAATATGGGCCTTATGGTCCCGCACCAAAATGTCGGAAAGCTCGCTGGTGCCTTCCAGGAAGCTGTCCAGACCCGGGCGGTCGTTCTTATCCCGCACAGCCTGGAAAGAAGCATCGATGAGCAGCACCTTCTTGCGGCTTTCCGCCAGGGCCATGGCAATGTTGCGGGCGATCACAGTAGCGCCCTCGCCCTGGGCCGTGCCGGTAACGCCCAGCACCTTATGCTCATTTTCCTGCATAGTGGTAACCAGCCGCAAAGAAAGGCCACGGAAGCTCTCCTGGAAAGCAACGCCGGTTTTTTCGTTAAAAATAGAGATGGTGGTATCCACCTTGCCGGAGCGCTTTTTAAACTGCACTTGGGGAATAATGGCCAGGCACTGCTGGTTGAGCTTTTCTTCAATGTCTTTATCCTGGCGGGCGGTATTGCGGGTAAGGGCATAAACCGCCAGCAGGGCAATGCCCAAAAGCAGACCCATAAAAGCCTTTTTAAAGGTAGCGCCTACCCAGCTCATTTTATTGTAAGGCTCCTGGGGCAGGCGGGGCGGGTCGATCATGTTCAGCTGCACCTCGCCCATGACCATGGCGGATACTTCCGGGTAGTTATCCACCACCGCCACCAGCACCTCGTAGGCTTCCTTGGGATCCGTGCTGGTGCAGGTAAGGGTAAACAGGTTGGACTCTGCCAAAGAGGAGGGCCAAACGGAAGCATAATAGTTGCGGCCCAGATCTTCCCGGATGCGCTCACGCAAAAGGTCGGTATTCAGCAGATGGGGGAAGGTAGCCACCATCTGGGACACGGCGGAGCGGTCATAATAGGGGCTGGGGTTGTATTCATCGCCGCCGGACTCCGGGGCAGACACGGTAAAGCTGGTTTGGCAGCGGTACATAGGCGTATAGCCGGACACGCTGTCATACATGCCCTTCAGGCCCAGCACCAGCACCAGCGCCAGCACGATATACCAGTATTTCAGGAAGCCACGGATCATATCGTGCATCAGCACGCCCAGATCCAGGCCGTTGCTTGCCTCCTCTTCTACCGGGGCGGTATTCTTTTCTTCTGCCATTGGATATCCTCCTTTTGAGGGTAAGTAGGGTTTAGGCTTTGGCCAGCTCGTTCATAGCGCCGTCGCTGATGCGGTAGATACGGTCGCAAACCTGCAGCACGCCCTGGCGGTGGGTAGTAACGATGCAGGTGCGGCCTTTGCAGCTATCGGTAAAGTTTTGCAGCACCCGGGCTTCGGTCTGCGGATCCAGCGCGGAGGTAGCTTCGTCCAGCAGCAGCACGGAAACCTCCGCCAAAAAGGCTCTGGCCAGCATCAGCCGCTGCAGCTGGCCGTGGGAGAAGCCGCCGCCCTGCTCTGCCACCGGGCTATTGAGCCCCTTGGGCAGCGCCCGGATAAAATCATCGGCGCAGGCCAGGCGCAGCGCTTCCCAAAGCTGGGCATCGGTGGCGTTTTGGTTCATAAGCCGCAGATTGTCCGCTACAGTGCCGGAAAACAGGGTGCAATTTTGGGGAACATAGGCAAAAAGCCGCCTGGTAGAGGGAGAAACGGGCAGCTCCTGCTCCCCGTCTGCCACGCAGAGCTTCCCCGCCTGGGGGCGAACCACGCCCAGCAGCAGCCGCAGCAGAGTGGTCTTGCCCTCGCCGGAAGCGCCAACGATGGCAACCATCTCGCCGGGATCTGCCCGGAAAGCCACATTGCGCAGCACAGTCTCTCCGGTAGAATAGCCATAGGTAAGGTCCTGGGCCACCACGCTGACACCGCCGCCGGGATGCTTTTGCCGGAAGGCTTCCGCCTGGGCATCCATAGAGCGGTCTTCCTTGGGCAGCTCCGTCAGGTCCATGATGCGGCCGGCCGCCGTAGCGCCGCCGATCATATCCGGCACCATTTTTACCAGCGCCGTAAAGGTGGCGCTCAGGGAGGAGGCCAGCTGCAAAAACAGAGTCATGGTGCCGTAGCTGATATGCCCCTTCCAAAGCCGCAGCACGCTCCAGCCGAAGCAGGCAATGGTAACCAAAATGCCCGTAAGGCTCAGCACGGCGGAGGTGTTCACATGGAAGCGGTTGTAGCTCAGCCGGGCATCCCGGTACTGGCCCTGCACCTGCTGCAGGCGGCGGTTATACAGATCTGTCAGGCCGAAGGACTTGATGGCCTGAATATTCTGGAAGGATTCTTCGTTAAAGGCGGTAACCTGGGCGCTGACGGTGCGCATCTTTTTGGCATGGCTGCGCAGCCGCTTCATCAGGAAAGCGGACATGATCACCGTAACCGGCGCACTGAGCAAAGCCAGCGCCGCCAAAGTTGGGTCATAATAAAGGATCAGAGCAAAAATGGCGCCAAACTGCAGCAGCCTGGTAAACAGATCCGGCACCCAGCTGAGAACGCCGGAGGTAACGGTGTTTACATCCCCCTCCACCCGGCTGAGAACATCGCCGGAGTGGTAAGCCGTCAGGCTTTCCCAGTCGGTATCCATGATGCTGCTGTACACATCGGCGCGGATGCGGTGCTCTACCTTTACCCGAATGCCCGCATTGATCCGGGAGGAAACGCTGCCGGATACCACCCGCAAAAGCTGCATGGTAATATAGGCAAAGGCCGCCTCCCGCAGGCCGGTATAGCGGTAGCCGGTAACGGCATCGATAATGCGCTTACTCACCACGCCGGCATACAGGCTCATGGCCACGCCAAACACGCCCAGCAGCACATACCAAACCATGGCCGCCTTATAGCGCATGGAATAGTTCGCGATCCAGCGCAGCTCCGAAATCAGCTCCCGGGCAGAACCGTCTTTAATTTTCTGTCGGATCTTTCGGAAAAAGCTCATGTTACTTCCTCTTTACCTTGCTGTAAGCTTTCAGCATCGCCGGGCGCAAAGGCCTGGTAACGCCCCAAAGCTTGTAGTACATCTTGTCTGCCACGGAGCCGGCTTCGTACCAGCGGCCCTTGCGGCAAATGCGGCTTACCCTGGCCAAGATCTGGGAGGGGGCAACCTCCTCCGTCCAGCTCTGGGCATCGCCGTTGATGGTAATAGCGTTTTCTGTTCGGCGGATGATGCGGTGCAGCACCAGGCTGCCGTTGCCGCGGCGCACCAGCACGATCTCCCCCGGGCGGTTTTCCCCCGGCTGCACCAGCTCTACCTGGGATCTTTCATGCAGCAGCGCCGGCACCATAGAGCCGCCGGTAACCTGCAGAATAAAGCTGCCTCCATCGGCAATCCCCGCGGCCACCGCCTGGGCAAGGGCCTGCTGGGAAAGGATCCTCTTTTGCTGCTCCATAGCCGCCACCCCCCTGCCTGAAAATGGGCTTAAAATGGCAATAGCTCACCATTTTCCTATTTTATCATCTTATTATAACCCCAACGGGGGCAAATTGCAAGGGCTTTCCGCCCAAAAATACCGCGCCAAAAAAGCCGTAATACATAGCCAACAGAAACGGCGGGAGCAGCCAGCGCCCTACACCACGTCCGGAAAGACACCGTAGGGCGGGAGGCTTGCTCCCGCCATAACTTTTCAATTTGGAACATGCTATCTTACAGCGCTTTTTATTGCATATTGGCTTTTACGGTAGAGATCAGGATCTCCGCGGCGATCACTCTGTCTTCCGCGGTAAGAGCTGCAAAGCCGCCGGAATACAGGATCTGTGCGCTGGGCGGGAACTCCTCATCCCCCTCCCAGAGGATCAGCTGCATTTTCAGCCCCGGCAAAAAGGAGAACCGGTAGCCGCAATCCCCTGCCTGCAGCTTTTCCGCCCCCATCTTTTCGCAGGCCGCGGCAAAGGATAGAAGCCTTGTGCCAAAGGTAAAGGCAGAGCGCTTCAGCACCCGGCCGGTATAGGCCTGAATGTATACCTCCCCCCAGGGCAGCTCCCGGAAGGTATAATAGTTGCCGTCATCCCTTTGGCTGTCCCCCTCCAGCAGCCAGCGCAGCAAAAAGGTCTGCACCGGCAGCGCCGCTGCCGGGGTGATCACGGCCTGGGGGTGGGTAACGGTATAGCTGCTGCCCAAAAGCGCCAGAGAGAATTTTCCGTCTTTGTAGCACTCCCCTACCCGGCTTACCGCTTCGGCAGGGTCAAGGGCGGCAAATTTTTCCTGATAGTAAGCAAAGGGAACTTCATCCTTGCGGTTTTCTACTTGCATATTGGAATCTCCTAAAGTGGTTGCAAGCGGCGGGGGCAAGCCCCCGCCCTGCGGTACTATTACAGGGCGCTGGGGAACAGGGCTGCGTTGGTATGGGGAATGAAGCAGGCAGCCACAAAATTATCCATATATCCCGGGTAGGTAGACAGCTCCAGATAAGTCATATTGGCGGCGATCTCCCCGCATTTTTCCTGGGCCTGCACACCGCAGGCCATAGCGCAGGAGCCCATCAGGCTGGCGTTGCCGATATAGCGGAATTTTTCCCGGGGAACATCCGGCAGCATGCCGATGCTTACCGCGTTATCCATATTGATGCCGCTGCCGATGCCGCCGGCTACATACACCCGGTCAATACACTCCACCGGCATATCCACCGCCGCCAGCATGGTATGGATCGCAGAATAGATCGCGCCCTTGGCCCGGATAAAATTGTCAATATCCACCTCGTTCAGGCTGATCTCCCGGCCGGTTTCGCTTTCCTGGGGGAAGGCCAGAATATAGCGGCCCATGCCGTGCCGGTCCCGCTTGATCCGCTTGCCCTCCCGGACAAAAAGCCCCTTGGCGTTGATAATGCCGTGGCGGTAAAGCTGGGCGATCACATCGATGATGCCGCTGCCGCAAATGCCCACACATTTCTGCCCCTCCGGGCCGATGACAGAAAGCGTTGGCTCCATGGTTTCGCCGTTTATGGTGCAGGCCTCGATGGCGCCGTCGGTGGAGCGCATACCGCAGGAAATATCGCCGCCTTCAAAGGCAGGCCCTGCGGAGCAGGCGCAGCTCATCATAAACTCCCGGTTGCCAAAAACGATCTCGCCGTTGGTGCCCAGGTCGATAAAAAGGCACATTTCCTCGCTGTTCCACAGCCCGGCGGCAAGAGTGCCGGCGGTGATATCGCCGCCTACATAGCTGCCGATATTGGGGGCAAGCACCACCGGGGCGGCGGCATTGGCTGCCAGGCCGATATCCCCGGCCTTCAGGTCTTCCCAGGCAAAGAAGCTGGGAATATAAGGCTCCATACGCACGCTCTGGGCATCCACACCCAAAAGCAGATGGTTCATAGTGGTGTTGGCGCCGATGCAAAGGCGCACGATGGCGTTGGTATCCAGCCCCGCGCCGGCGCAAAGCCGGGAAAGCAGCGGATTCAGGGTTTCTTCTACGATGGCCTCTTGCAGCCGCTTTTGCCCGCCGGGCCTGCCGGACTGGATAATGCGGTTGATCACATCCGCGCCGTAGCGGATCTGGGCATTGCCGCAGGAGCCCTTGGCCAAAAGAAGGCCGGTATCCAGGTCTAAAAGGGCGGCGGTAACGGTAGTAGTGCCAATGTCGATGGCGGCGGCGCAGAGCAAAGTGTTCTCATACGGAGCAATATCCATAAGGGTAAATATTTCGCCTTGCAGCAAGCCCTTGGCGCAAACCTTCCAGCCGTTTTCCCGAAGCGCCCGGGCCAGGCGGGCCATAGCGCCGTAAGGGATCACCACCCGGGCGCAGCCGGTTGCCTGGATAATGGCCCGGGTAACGCGCTCATTGTCCGGCATGGTATCGTCCAGAGTAGGCGCGCTAAGCGCCAGGGAAACAGCCTTATACCCATGGGTAAAGGCAATACCCGCGCCCCGAAGAGCATCCATGATCTGGTTAAAAGCGGCGATCTCCCGGGGGGAGTTCAGATCTGCGGTTTTTATGCGGCTGCGGTACGCCCCGGCAATATCCGGCACCAGCACGGCGCAATCGCTTACCACTTTGGTGCAGCAGCTCAGCCGCCAGCCGGCTTGGTATTCTTCCGCGGTAATATGGCGGCTGGGAGCGCTCTCCACCTCGCCGCTGAGCAGCTGCACCCGGCATTTGCCGCAGGAGCCGTTGCCGGAGCAGGGGGCATCCATGGCCACATTGGCCCGGCGGGCCAGCTCCAGCAGATTCTCTCCGGCGCTGCATTCGATGCAAACAGCTTCGCCGCCTTGGATTTGGAAGGTTACTTTCATAACGGTACACCTTTAAAATAAAGATTCAGCATTTTCACATTCTCGCCCAGGGCAAAACGCCCTCTGCGATACCCCTATTATACATATTTTGCCCCTTGCTTACAAGGCATGCCGGGGAAAAAGTAGAGATTTTTGCCCCGAAAGCCGCAAAACGCCCCAAACCATCAGGCTTGGGGCTTTATCAACACTCTGAAACGCCCCCAACCGCTCAGGTTGGGGGCGTATAGTCTTTACTGCAAAAGCTCGTCGGTGAGCCGCAGGATCTCCGGGGCGATCTTTTCCCGCTGCTTTTTTACCATGCGGTTATAGGCGGGGTAAGCCATGCCGGCCATCACCATGCCTACAACGCCAACGCCGATACCCACCAGCATTGCCGGCGCAGCATTCAGGCCGAAAACTTCGCCGATATCCGTCATAGCAAGGCTCATGCCGCTGCCCATGATCAGCGCCCCCAGAATGCCCAGCACCAGAGAAACTACGGTAGCCTTTTCGGTCACCTGGGCATCCAGGCGGCGAAGGGCAGTCAGCTTATCCTCCGGCTGCTCCTGAGCGGCATACTTTTGGCGGATGGCTTTGATCTCCTCCCGCTCCTTGGCGCAGTAGGTATATTCAAAGGTTTGATTTTCTTGGTTGTTCATAGATTACTCCTTTGCCGCTTTCAGCAGCTTGATCTTTTTATTTGCCTGCCGGATCATGTAAACCGCCATGGCGATGATCAATATAGAGATCACGCCGCCGGACAGGCCCAGAAATAAGCGGCGAGCCGTTAGAGTCATGGTGCCATCATTAAAGGTAGTCAGCATGGTGGCTTCCAGAGTAAGCATACTCACCAAGGCGGAAGCCAGGCTGATGGCCTTCGCGGCAGAATAAACGGGGCTGTTATATTTCCGATAACGGATAATGTTGATGATGGCGAGGGTCAGAGAGGTAAAGGTAAAGGCCGCCAAGGCAATGGTGGTGATCTCGTGGTGGCGGAAGGTGCGGTTCCAGTACACCATAAAGAAGATCATCAGGGTCAGCGCCAGGTTCAAAAGCAGAAATACGATGCCGCAGGCGCGGTATTTGCGAAGCTCTTTCATCAGCTTCTCCCCAGGCTTGTGGTGCAGGGTATAGCGCAGCAGGAAAAAGCGCATAACGCCCAGGCAGATATAGTAGGCCGCCAGGGAGAAAAACCAGAAGCTTTTGTGCCAAAAGCCCATGCCCAGCTGGAGCAGGGCGTAGGCGGTGTTCCACAGCAGGCCGGCATAGAGCGAAGTGTTCACTCTCAGCTTCGTATCATTGCGCCAGATCAGGGCGTATTTGTTCTCATTTTTAAAGGTGCGGAAAAACCGGATCAGGTACGGCAGCTTAAAGCACCAGACGGTAAGCGTATAGGCAGACAGCATATAGGAAGCGATGGCCACCGGCGAGCTGGTACCCAAAAACACCATGGAGTACACCAAAAACACGGTAGCTACCGGGATCAGGAGGATCATAATGGCCATATGGGGGAAAAGAAGGGCTTTCCCCAGTTTTTTCCAGTTCATGTCAGCACCTACCGATCTTTACCGTAAAGGCAGAGCCTTTCCCTACGCCGCTTTCCACACGGATCTCCCCCTGGAGAATATCCACCACCCGCTTTACCAGCGCCAGGCCCAGGCCGTTGCCCTGGGTAGCCCGGGAGGTATCCGCCTGATAGAATTTTTCAAAGATGTGGGCGCCAACCTCCGGCGTCATGCCGCAGCCGGTATCCGCAACTCTTACAATGGCATGATGCTCCGTAGCGGTCAGGCTTACGCTTACCTTGCCTCCGGGCGGGGTGAATTTAAAAGCGTTGGAAAACAGGTTGTTCCAAACATGGCTCAGCAGCTCCTGGTCGGCATTTACCCGGATATTTTCCCCAATGTCCGTTTCGATCTTGATCTGCCGGCTTTCCCATACATTTTCAAACTGTAAAAGGCATTGGCAAAGCTGCTCCCCCAGGTCAAAGGGAGCTGCCTGGGGATAGATCTGCTGGTTTTCCAGGCGGTTGAGCTTGAGGATATTGGTCATCATATCCGCCAGGCGCCGAGCGCCCTCCGTAACCCCCTTGGCGTACTCCAGGCGCTTTTCTTCGCTAAGGTTTGGGCTTTGCAAAAGGGTGCCGTAATTCTGCATCACCGCCAGAGGGGTCTTCATTTCGTGGGATACCGTGGCAATAAAATCGCTGCGTAGAGTTTCTACGCTGCCCAGCTCCTGGGCCATTTTGTTAAAGCAATCGATAATGCGGTTGAAGGTATCGTCCGCGCCCAGGTGCTTGGGCTGTTCCAGCCGCACGGAAAAATCTCCCTGGATGATCCGCTCCGCGGCATCGGTAATGCTTTTTACCGGGCGCTCCACCGTAAGCTTACGGCGAATGATATCAAAGACCGTAAAAATTCCGCTCAAAAGCACCACATTCCAAAAGGTAAGCTTTGCGGCAACTTGGATGTTCTGGCTGGTCAGGGTTAGGTGCAAAGTATCCCGCAGGGTGGATACAAAAAGCATGGTGCAGCAGGTGATCACAAAAGCCGCCAGCAAAAAGAACACAAAATAATGGTTGATCCATTTCAGCGCCGTTTTGACGATGCTGCCCTTTTTCATTTGATCACCGCCTTATAGCCCAGGCCGTGAACGGTCTTGATCTCAAAATCCTGGCAATCGGACAGCTTGGAGCGCAGCTTGGTCATGTAAACATCCACCGCTCTGGGGGCGGTATCCGTATCCGCATCCCAAAATTCGTCCATAAGCTGGGTGCGGGTAAAGGTCTTTTTGGGGTAGCTGAGCAGCTTATAGAGGATGCTGAACTCCCGGTTGGTCAGGGAGATCTCTTCGCCCGCCAAGTAGGCGGTATGCTCGTCGGCATCCATCACAAAGCTGCCGATCTCCAGCTTCCGGGAAGCGGCGATCTTTGCCCGGCGCAGCAGCGCGCCGATGCGCAAAAACAGCTCGTCCAGATCGATGGGCTTTACCATATAGTCGTCCACGCCGATGCGAAAGCCCCGCTGCTTGGAGGCGATATCGTCCCGGGCGGTCATAAAAAGGATGGGAATTTCCTGATTCAGCTCCCGGACATTCCGGGCGAACTCAAAGCCGTCGATGCCGGGCATCATAATATCCGATACGATCAGGTCAAACATATTCCCGTACAGCGCGTCGTAGCCCTCGCCGGCGTTCAGGCAGCCTACCGCCTCGTAGCCGCTGTGATTCAAAAAGGAGCAAACGGTCTTGTTCAGCTCCCGGTCGTCTTCTACTACCAAAATCTTAAACATTTCGCTACCTCCGCATTTTTCTCCATTTTATTATACATGATAGCAGCCAAATGTTAAAGAATTGTTTGCGTTTTGGAAAATAAGCCGAAATTTTCGGTTTGCCGCCTAAAAATGCCGCGGCTATACCAGGCTGGTAGTATCCAGCACCCGGCGGCTGGCAAAACCCAGGCCAACAGCAAAGATCAGGCCTCCGGCCAGAGTGAGGATGGGATGGATGACAGTAGCATTCAGGGGCGTGATCAGCGAAACCGTCATAAACAGCAGCATACCGCCGCCCAGGCTGCCACAGATGGACAGCCAGGCCTTCTGCTTAGCCGCCACGCTGATGAGCACAAAGATGGCTACGAATACCGGCATCAAAAACACCTTGGCGATCATGCACAGCACAAGGCTGCCCGCCGAGAAGCCGGGAAAGGCAAAGGACAGCCCGCAGATTCCGCCGCCCAGCACCGCGCCCGCAAAGTAGCAAATAAGCATCAGCGCGCCGCAGACAAAGCCTGCCAGGGTTTTGGAGATCACATAGTCGCCCTTTCTGGCTCTTACGGTAAAGAGGTTTTTTGCGTAGCCGCTGCGGAAATCATCGCAGATGAAAATACACACGAATACGCAAACCAGCATAAACATCATATTGATATTGCACATGGCCATTACATCCATGCCGCCCATGGCTGCGCCGTCGGCGGTGGGCAGTGTGCCGATGGACTGCCAGGTATTTTCCGGGCCGTGGATCACCGTTTCCACCCCGGTTTGGGGGTCAACGGAAACAGAGCCGTCCATCATGGTCATCATTACCGTCATCAAAATGGGCATAACCAGGGCGCAGGCCAAAAGGATGTAAAAAAGCCGGGACTTGAACATTCTCTTAAAATCCACCTTCAGCATGCTGCGAAGGCGCTTGGCGAAGCTATAACGCGGAAAGGTAACTGCTTCCATTTTATTCCCCCTCCTTCATCAGGTCGATATAGTATTCTTCCAGGCCGATCTTATCGGTCATGATCTCAGTAACCGGGATGCCGCTTTCATACAAGTAGGTTACCACATCCTCCGGCGTTACCGGGTCGTAGACACGCAGATAGCCGGCTTCGTCCTCTTCTACCCGGTTGTACCTGCAGCCAAGCAGAGCCTTTGCCTTGCTCATAGTATCGCTTTTCAGGGCGATATAGGTGCGGCAGCTTTCCTCCAGCTCCTGGGCGGTCATCTGGCGGATCATCTTGCCGTGGCGGATGATGCCGTAGTGGGTAGCTACTTTCTGCAGCTCGCCCAGCAGATGGGAAGAAACCAGGATGCTGCGCTTGCCGTCGCTCACAATATCGGTAAACACTTCCCGCATGATGCGCATGCCGTCGGCATCCAGGCCGTTCAGAGGCTCATCCAGCACCAGCAGCTTCGGGTCCCCCAGCAGAGCCATGGCGATGCCCACTCTCTGTTTCATGCCCAGGGAGCAGTTTTTATACTTGTTGCCCGCCGCGCCCTCCATGCGGACGGTTTTCAGCGCCCGGATCACCTCTGCTTCCGCGTTGGCTATGGCCAGATTTGCCGCCTGGAGCATCATATTGTCCCACACGGTAAGGCCGGGAAAGCACCCCGGGGCTTCAATGAGTACGCCCATTCCGGCTCTTACCGCTTCGTCGGTATGGTCCTTGCCGTAGAGGCGGATAGTGCCGCCGCTTTTGGGGATCAGGCCGCAGATCATCTTCTCGGTGGTAGATTTTCCGGAGCCGTTCTCGCCAATAAAGCCATAGATCGCGCCCATGGGAACGGTCATATTCAGGCCGCAAACCGCTTGCTTGGGGCCAAAATTCTTGGAAAGGTCTTTGATCTCAATTGCGTTCATGGTTGCCGCCTCCTTAGTAAACATCGCTTTTATTCAGGATGATGGTTCCTGCCAGATTGTAGATCACAGCCCAGGCAGCGGATACCCCGGCGCAGATGAGCAGCGCGGAAAAGCCGCTTGCCAGGCAGGCGTTGACGGAAGCGCCGTAGAGGAAGACATTCAAAAAGCCCGCAGGCAGACCGAGCCGCTCCACAATGGCTGCCGCGCCGATGATCAAAATACCCGTGCCGAAAAAGAAGGAGGAGGCCACGCTCACCCCAAAATATCTGCGGAAGATCACATTTAAGAAGGTATACAGGCTGGCCCAGCCCAGGCTCATAACCATCTTGCCCAAAATGGCAATGATCAGAGAGCCTGCATTGACTTCCCAGCGATACCCGGCGAACGCGCCGCCTGCCACGCCGCCGATCAGATAGCTGCCGCACATGCAGGCCATGGCGAAAGCGCAGGTAAGGGTCTTGGAGATCATATAGTCCTGCTTTTTGGCGTGGGTAGTAAACAGCTGCTTAACATAGCCGCTCTTATAATCGTGGCCGATGAATACGGATACCATAATGCCGCCGAAGATGAATACCATGTTCATATTGGCGTAGTCGGCAATACTTTCGATCACATACAGGGGCTTTTTCGCCGCAATGATCTGCCAGACATTGTCGTAAAGGGGCTGCATGGTGTTGCCGTTCTGGTCGGGCATCATGGTCATAGCCGATACCATAGCCGGGATAATGGCGGCAATGGCCAGGAAAATATAAAACATAGGGGTGTGCAGCAGACGGTAAAAGTCTACGCCCAGCATACCCTTCATCCTCTGGGAGAAGGTGGGGTTTTCAAATTTCAGGGTATTTTCCATATCACGCATCCTCCTTGCCGGACATCAGCTCTACATAGTATTCTTCCAGGCCGATCTTGTTCTTTTTCAGCTGGCTCACCGGGTGGCCCTTTTGCATCAGGTAGTTTACGATGGCAGCGCTGTCCTGAACATCGTACACCCGGAGGTACTCCCCGTCGAAGCGTACATCCGCGAATTTTTCCGAAAGGGCCTGCTTTGCCCCTGCCATATCCTTGGTCTTTAAAGATACGAACACCTGGGCTCTGGCATCCATCTCCTGGGCGGAGATCTCCATAATCATTCTGCCCCGGCGGATAATTCCGTAGTGGGTAGCGATCTTTTCCAGCTCTCCCAGAATGTGGGAGGAGATCAGCACGGTGCAACCGTAATTGCCCGTAATATCCAGCAAAATCTCCCGCATAATGCGCATGCCGTCGGTATCCAGGCCGTTGATCGGCTCATCCAAAATCAGCAGCGCCGGGTCGCCCAGCAGGGCCATGGCGATGCCGATGCGCTGCTTCATGCCCAGGGAGCATTTTTTGAACTTGAGCTGGGCGTGCTCTTCCATGCGCACGATGCGCAGCACCCGCCGGATCTCCTCGTCCGGGTTCTGCAGGCCCAGGTTGATGGTCTGCATCCGCAGGTTCTGGTAAACGCTGGAATTGGGAAAACAGCCGGCGTTTTCGATCAGCGCGCCCACTCTGGCGCGGACGCCGGGGTCGGTATAGTCCCGGCCGAAAAGGCGGATAGAGCCCCCGTCCGGCACAAGATGGCCGCAAAGCAGCTTCATAGTTGTAGACTTACCGGAGCCGTTCTCACCGATGAAGCCATAGATCGCTCCCACGGGAACGGTCATATTCAGGTGATCCACGGCGTACAAGCTGCGAAAGCTTTTGGAAAGGTTTCGGATCTCGATTGCGTTCATTTTGATTATCTCCTTTTACCAAAGAGTGGCGAGGTTGGGTGATCCACCTCGCCACCGGAAAATTCGGTTTACTTCTTAGCGGCCTCGTAGCGCTCGTTGGCTGCGTCGATGCGCTGCTTTGCCTGGGCCAGCTTTTCCTCGCGCTGGGCGTTCATCTTAGCGGTGCGTTCAGCGGGAGACATATGGGCATCGTCCCAGTTCTTCTTGGCGTCGGCCTTGGCCTTGGCGAAGGTATTGTGGCCTCTGTTTTCCTCAAAATTGGCCTTGGCCTCTGCCTTGGCAGCCTGGAACTCGGCCTTGTCAACCTCGTGCTGCGCTCTGGCGCTGGCCTTCATATCTGCAAATGCCTTCTTGAAAAATTCCTTAATACCCATTGTTGTTACCCTAACCTTTCTTGTTTTTCATGTTTCCGGCGTTGGCCGGGGATGGCATTTTCCGCTGCCATCCATCTTACGGCCATATCATAACTCGGGGATGTTTTGAATATTTTTGCGAAATGTTTAAGTTTTGTTAATTCGCAAAAAGAAACGGCAGGGAGAATGATCTCCCTGCCGCGGGTATTAATTTAGAGATGGCCGCAATTACATCAGCGGCTCCATTTCCAGCACGGGGTGGCCCTTTTCGGCCAGCCAGCCGTAAAGCTCCTCGCAATCGGTGGTAACATACTCGTCGGCGATGTAGTCGCAGAAGTTTTCGATGCCGTACAGCTCCAAAGCGGTGGCGTTCAGGCGGTCGGCCACATCGTCCTTTAGCTCCTTGGGCATCCAAACAATGCGCTGGATGCCGCCCTCGGCGGAAACGAACTTTTTGGAGGCGATAAAGTGCCGCCCGTGGCCCATATAGCCGGGGGTCTGCACGCCGCCGCCGGTGCAGCTGGCCAGCTCGCCGAAGGTCATGCCGCTGGGGGTCATGCCCTTATACTCCCGGTTGACCACGATCACGCCGTTGGATACCGGCTCAATGCCGCAAATGCACTCGAAGCAGCCGCAGCTGGTCATGGGGTCTTCCAGCAGAGAATAGAGGGTAACGCTCTCCACCGCGCCGTGGGTAGCAGCGCCCACCATGGCATCCACGCTGTCGAAGCGGCCGGTGCGCTCGTCGGCACATACGCCCTTGATGATGGGCTGGCAGGGGCCGCTGGGGTTAAGCTCGTTGGTTGCCTTGGCATCCAGCCAGCTTACCGCGCCGCAAAGGCCCAGGCGCTCGGGGGTAACCACGCAGCAGTGGGCAGGGGCAAAGCTCTGGCAGAGGATGCAGGTATAGTAGCGGTCTACAGATTCATCGGTCATGGAAGCCAGGCGGTTATCCCGCTGGGCATAGCGGGGCATAGCCTGCTCATCCCGGAAGGCAGCGGCCTGGACGGGCTCAGTGATGATGGTAACCTGGCACTTATCCACCACAGCCTCAAACTCTTCCATGATCTTAACATACAGCACCTCGGCAAAGTCCTTCAGCCGCAGGCCCGCTTCAAAGGCGGCGTTGGAAACACGCACTCGCACCTGATTGCGCTGGCCGGTATGCATTACGCCCTCCATATAGTTTAGCCAGGTATGGATCTTGCGCTCGATGACGCTCTCAAAGTCCACCTGCATCTTCTTGCCCGCCACTTCCACAAAGCTGACCAGGGCCAGCTCTCTGGCTTCGTGCAGATCCGGGCCGATGAGGGTAAACTTGTGATCCTCCACTTCATCCAGCTGGCGCATGACCACCAGCTCCGCGGTGGGATTCTTGGATGACCAGCACTCGTTGTGCATATCCCGCTTGCGGATGATCTCGCCTTCAAAGGCGGCGGCAAAGGCAACGGGCAGGGCCAGCTCGCTGACCTTTACCTTGATATTACGCAGCTCCAGGGATTTTTTTACGGTTTCGTTATGGTCGCAAACGGATTCCAGGGCGCCGCTTACCTGATTTTCTCCCAGGTCGATATCCACAACCACGGGGAAGCCCAGGGCGATGGCGCCTGCGCCGGCGGAAACTACTACGCTGTCGATGGGGCCGAAGGTGTTTACAAAGGCGGGCACCCGGTTTTTGGTATAATCCAGCAGGGCGGGCAGATCGCCTGCCTGAAGGTTGCCGAAAATAAGGGCCGCACGCACAGCTACGGTAACTACATGGATCACGCTGGTAACATCATGGCCCAGAGGCACTACCCGGTACTCCAGGCCAGCCTTTACGCCGCCGTCCAGGCATTGCTCGATCACATCGCCTACCAGGAAGGTAAGGATGCCCTTGCTCTGGTAGTCCTTGACCACCTTCACCGCATCCGCGGCATTCTCCGCCTTGCCCAGCACGACCGCTACGCCGGGAATATCCCCGGTAACCAGGGGCACGCCCAGGGAACGGATGACCGGGTCCGGCACGAAGCCGATGCCGCTCTCCCCCGCGTAGGGATCGCCGCCGCCAAGATACTTCAAGCCCTCCAGGATCTCCGCGCCAACAGCGGTAGCCAGGCCGGCGTTCAGGGCCTGGCCCAGGTCTTCCTGACCCGTAATCAGGCTTTTAAGAACGCCTACGCAGGCGGTCAAGTCCCCCAGGGTTTTTACCTTTACGCCGGTAGCGGCGTAGATGGTGGGAAAATAATAAGCGGTATCGGGAAAAGCAACGCTGCGGTCAGCGCCGTAGTTGGCGATCGCCTCGTTGACCGCGCCCTCAGTAAGCCCGGCAACAGCATTCGCGCCGCCATAGATCAGATCGGTTAGTACACTCATAGTTGGTTCCTCCCAACATTATAATAATGATATATTTATTGAGCCGATGCTTCGGCTGAACATGCGGTGTAATTTGCGAAGTTTACACGCCATCTTTCTGGTTATCAGGGATTTGCTGGGCTTTCCGCTTTTCTTCTTCATCGGCAGCGCGCTTGGCTTTTCTGTGAAGCCATACTGCACGGATTTCCATGATGAAAATGCACACCGCCAGCACAGTAAGGATCGCCGCCGGAATATACCAGCCCATTGCCCAGCAGATGATCATAGCAAAGATGCAGATACTCTCCAGAAAGAGAAGCAAGCAACCCTTGCCATCTCCTTCCTTGACCATGCGCACTACATTCTCCAAAAATCCTATGCCATCCAACAGATCAAAAATCCACATAAGCTACCTCCTTTGGGGCGCTTCCTTTGCCGGTTTTGCCGGCTGTTCGCAGTCATTTCCAGCCTCTTTTGTGGCCTTTGACAGTCGTCCTGACTGAGAAGATCCCCCAGCCCAGAAAGAATATTGCGCCGGCAGAAAATGCAAACCAGTTTTTACCCATAAAACCTGTCACCGCAACAAAAGCGAACAGCCCCAGGATAAGCAGATCCATAAGGATCATGATAACGGTTTTGACCCAGGTTTTTGTTTTGGGGTTTTCCAGGGTTAAGCCGAAAATACCTTCCAGAACAAATTCCAGAATAAATTGGCATAGGCTCTCCATAAAAGCATCTCCATACAGTTTGCTTATTATCTGCCTTCTCGTTTACGGCTCATAAGTCATCATCTTTTTTCCAGCCTCTTTTGTGGCTGTAAACGATAGCTGCGGTAAACCCAAGGGACACCGCCGCAGCTAAAACCAGCATGGCTATGCCGTTGCCAGTATTTCCGCTGCGGATAGCCGATATGCCGCTTATGAGCATGAAAACAGGGATGATCTGGGAAACGATAAAAGCGAAGACCGTCTTTTTCCAGGGCTTAATGCCCCCGTCTTCTATCACCAGCGGCAGAATGATCCCTACGGTAAACAGCACAACGATCACAACGAGCCAGCACAGCGCTTCTTTCAAAAATTCCAATACAGCTGCCCACATAAGCCATCCTCCTGTTCCGGCGGCAAGCAGCTGCCGCGCCTTGTATCTGTATATTATCCTATAAACGCAAGCAAAAGTCTATTGGCAACATTCCAAAACTCTATGGGAGCATTTTGGCTAAAATGCGAACAGCCGGGAGGGTGGCGCTCCCTCCCGGCTGTAAATGTATGGGGTATTGGGGTTTTGTCCATATGCGGCTTACGCCGCTCGATATATCCTGTCGGATTTGATATGTGCCTGAGAACACTCGATATGATATTCGCCCATAATCTCATGGCGAAGCCATATATCGAAGCCCTTAGGGCTATATCGAAGCGTAGCTATATCGATCGCCGCAGGCGAATATCGACGCAAGCGAAGCTTGCTTACAGCTCCAGGAAGGAATCGGAATAAAGAACGTTGTTCTTGATAATATCGCAGGCTTTGATGGTTTCCATCATGCGCCGGTCGTTGGGGTTGATGATGGCGGAGGTAAGGCCCTGCATCATAGCCATGGCCAGCAGCGCGCTGTCCATAACCGGGCGCACATGCTTGGGCGCGCCGTTGGAGTTGTTAGACAGGCCGCCGGTGGACTTAAGCCCTTTATCGGAGAACATCTTAATGGCCTCCAAAATCTCCAGCTGCTTCTCCTGCATGCCCTTGACCACCAAAAACAGCGGGTCAAACCACAGATCGTCCGCTTGCATGCCCAGGCGCAGGCCATGCTCCAGCATATTTTCGCAGTGCATCATACGCTCGTCGTTATCCTTGGCAATGCCGTCGGCAGAGCAAAGGGCGATGCAGATGGCATCATTGGCGGCGGCCAGGTCAATAAAGGAAAGGCGGGAGCCGGCATCGGCAGAGTTGACCACGGGCTTGCCGTTGGTGCGGTTATATACATGAATGCCCGCTTCGATAGCCTTTTTGTTGGCGGTATCCAGCACCAGGGGAACGTTATTAAAATTCTCCTGCAGCAGCTTTACCGCCCACATCATGCGCTCCGGGCCGTCCTTTTCCGCAGGGCCGATGTTTACATCCAGATAGGTAGCGCCGGCAGCGATCTGCTCAGCGGCCCGCTTTAAGATGGGGGCCGGATCCCGCTCGTCCATAGCCTTGCGGATGGCGGGGGCGATGCAATGGATGCGCTCGCCGATGGTAACAAAGGCCTTGCTTTCCGGGTTGCGGCCCCGGTAGGTAACGCCCATATCCACGATCTCGATCTTGGGCACCCGAGTTTCCAGCAGCTGCCGGAAGGTAAGCTCCGGCTGCTCCTGGGCAGGGGCAGCGGCGGCAGCGGCAGCAACGCTGGCTGCGGCTTCGTACTCCTTATCCTTCAGGTACTTGGGCAGCTGCACCGCTTCGGCAGGGCCTACTACCACATTCCAGCCGGGGAGCTTTTCCTGGATCTCGCCCTTCATAACGGCAACCTTGCCGGGGATGATGAGGGTGCGGTTTTTGATCTTATTCTCCACATCCAGCTGTTCAAAGGTCTGCTTTATGGAGCCGGAAGACAGCTTGCCGGCGGCCCAGGCCGTAAGCACGGACATGCCGGAAGCATCGGTAATGATCAGATTGACCGGCTGGCCGCTGCGCTCCAGCTCGCCGGAAACCAGAAAATAGGTAAGGGCAAAGTCTACCGTAAGGGCGCAGGGGCTGTTTTCGTCCGCGCCGTTGATGGGGTAGATCTTGGATTCTACCTTCATAGGCTTCTGGGGGTCGGTATAAATATTCTGGCGCAGGCCGTACAGCGGCAAAGCCTGGGCGTAGCTCATATTCCGCATGACCAAAATAGAGCCGTATTTTTCCGTAAAGGCAGAGGCGTAGGCGGTAGCCAGGCGGTCATCGCCCCCGGAGATCTTGGCGATATTTACAATGGAGGGGTAGCCGAAGCTGCGCTCCCCATCCCGCAATGCTCCCCGGCGCACCAGCACCGCGTTGGCAAAAGTCTGCTTGGGGGTAGCCCCCGTAACATCCAGAACGAGATTTTTGTTGCCGGCAGCTTCCAGCTTTTTCACCGTATCGTACAGGTCGCTGAGGTTTTCGGCCCATACGCCCAGAACTACCCCCGCTTCCTTGGCAAGAGCGTTCATAGCTTCCCAGTTTTCCGGCGTAGCGCCGTCCAGGATCACATCACCGCCGCATACCTCCAGCGCCGCCTTGGCGCAAGATGCATCCCAGCATTCCAAGATCAGGCTGCGGCCGGTGGCGGCAGCTTTCTTGACCAAAGCGGCATATGCCGCAGGGTCGCTCTGGGTATTGGCCACCTGGACGAACTCTACATGCATCCTCTCGCCAATGCGCACATAGTCGATAGCGGCCATTTGCGCCAGGGCGGCATCTACGGCAGCTTCGCTCATATCGGTAGATACGCTTACGGCGTAAAGATTCTTGCTTACCAGGGTCTTCTCATGGCGAAACAGTACCGTTTCGCCCCCCAGCTTGTGGCCGCCTACTGTGACGGTCTTCATAGCCGGGGCGGTGGATTCGCTGAGCATGGCCTTGGCTTCTTCGGAAAAATAGGGGCATTTATCGATAGAAACAGAGCCCTGGGCCACCTTCATGCAAAAGGCCATGCAGGTAGGCAGGCCGCACTCCTTGCAGTTTTTCTTGGGGGAAAGCTTAAAAATATCCAAACCTTTCAGTGCCACTGTATTCCCCTCCTTTACACCAACTGGTCAATAAACTTGCGAATGGCTTCCACAGCCGCGGGATGGCGCAGTATTACAGCGTCAGCGCCGCCCACCAGATCGGCAGCCGCGGTGGATATCTCCATATGGATGCCCCGCTCCTCCCGGCTGCCCCAGGCGGGAACATCCTCTTCGGAGGCGGTGGATTCCTTAACGGCCCAGGTATCGGTAGACACCGGGGCGATAATGGGCATCTGCAGGTCCGCATCCGCCTGGGCCAGGGCAGCGGCGCGCACCCGATCCAGGGTGGATGCCACATACTCATAGCCGTAGCCCACGGCGGCAGTGCCGATGTTCATAACGATGCTCTCCGGCTTTACGGAAAGGCCCTTGAGCATAATATTCAGCTGCTTGGCCAGGTTGATATCGTCAGCGGTTTCCGCGCCTACCTTATGGCCATAGGCCAGGGCGACGGTAGCGCCTACGGTTTTATAATCCTCGCTCTTGGCGGACAAAACCAGGATATTCTGCCCCTGAAGAGCTTCGGAGATCTTGGCAAAGAGCAGGCTGTCTTTTTCCATATTTTTGCAGCCCATGATCACCAGGGGCATATCCACCGCTCCGGCCACGGCCTTGGCATCGGCTGCGCAAGCTTCTGCGCTTCTGTTAGCGCCGTTGGGGTCGGCGGATGCAAAGTTCAGGCACAGAAAATCCACACCGGGCATAGCAGCGGCCTTTTGGGCCCGCTGGGCCATGGTCTCACAGCCGGCATAGAACTCTGCCAGGCCCGGAACATCCCAACCCTCGGCGGAATCGGAGATCTCTATGCCGAGCTTGGGGGCGTTTTCAATGGGCGCGTCAAAGGTATAAAACGGCAGCACATTCTGGCCGCCCAGGGTAATGGCTTTTTCGCCCGTACCCAGGGTTACGGCATGAACGGCGCCGGGAAAAGGCTTGGTTTTGGGAATGAAAGGCATATATTTTCCCCCTTGTGTTCTTTAGTCAATAGATGATGCTCTGCATCCGGCGGGAGCAAGCCCCCGCTCTACATTGGGCGCATATTACAGCCCCAGAGATTGGAGTATTCCCTTCAGCGCCTGCTTCATAGGCTCGCTTTCCGGCAACCGGGAAGACGGCTCCCCCTCACAGTCGCACAGATATACCTGCTGGGAATGGGGCAGCACGCCGAAAAGGGTAAGCCCCTGGGCCTTAAGCTCTTCCATCACGCCTTCGGCCACCTGGCCCTCCGGCGCCCGGTTGATGATCACGCCCATTTTGCCCGGCTCCAGCTTCAGCTCCCGGATCATGCCGGCGATCCTGCCCACCGCCTGGATGCCCCGGCGGGAGCAATCGGAGATCAGCAGCATAAGATCCACATGGGGCAGCGTTCCCCGGGCCACATGCTCCAGCCCCGCCTCGTTGTCCATAACCACATAGCGGTAGCTCTTGGCGTACTTGTCCACCTGGGCCTTGAGCACGCCGTTTACATAGCAATAGCAGCCCTGGCCCTGGGTGCGGCCCATGACCAGCATATCGTAATCGTCTTCTTCGATCAGGGCGGAGCTGAATTTATACTCGGCGTATTCCGCCTTGGTCATGCCTGCAGGGATACCGCCTTTCAGCTCCGCGTGGGCCATTTCCTCCCGGATCTGCCCCAGGCTGGTTTCCACCTCAACGCCCAAAACCTCATTGAGGTTGGCATTGGCATCCGCATCCACTACCAGCACAGGGCCTTCGCCCTTCTTGCACAGGTAGTCGATGATCATGCCGCAGGTAGTAGTTTTTCCTACGCCGCCTTTTCCGGCGACAGCAATGGTAGTAGGCATAGGACAATGCTCCTTTGATCTGTGTGGCGCGTTGGCCGGTTAAACCGTAGCCAAAAGGCCGGCTTCCCGGGCAATGAAGTTTACCTCTTCAAACTTATTCAGGGCGTACAGATGGATGCCGTTTACGCCGCACTGTAGATACTGGCCGATCTGCTTTACGGTATACTCCATGCCCGCTTCCCGGAAGGCTGCCTTTTTGGCCTCCACCTCGGTATCAAAGGGATCCTTCACAAAGGGGTTGGGGAAGATCCAGTTGCGGGAGATGATCTCGCACAGCTCCCGGGGCATTACGCAGCCGTTGCGCGACAGCGCCATATTGATGGTAGCGGCCTGATCCAGAATGGGCATGATGCCCACATCCACCGGCAGGGTAATTCCCGCCGCCCGGATGGCGTCCAGCCAACGGCGGAACTGATCCATATCCCAGCAAAGCTGGGTCATAATGAAATCCGCGCCGCAATCCTGCTTCTGCTTCAAAAATGCAATGTCCGCCTCCAGGCTGGTGCAGTCGATATGCCCCTCAGGAGAGCCGGCTACCGCAATGCAGAATTTGTCGCCAAATTCCTTGCGGGCAAACTCCACAAGCTCAGTAGCATAGTGCAGATCACCGCCGGTACCCTTCCAGCCGTGGGGCAGGTCGCCCCGCAGAGCCAGCATATGGTTGATGCCGTGATCCAGATAGGTTTGCAGCTGGCGGCGGATGCCGTCTTTGGTGTTGCCGATGCAGGTAAAATGGGTGATGCCAACGGTCTTGCCGTCCTGGGCGATCTTATCCATAACCTCCAGATTTTTGCCCACATTGGTGCCGCCGGCGCCGTATGTACAAGAAATATAATCAGGATTTAAAGAGTATAGCTTTTCCATCACGCCGCCCTTGCCGCAGAGCCTTTCCATGCCCACATCCGTTCTGGGGGGAAAAACCTCAAACGACAAAGCTGTACGCTTTTGCATGATCTGTGCTACATTCATATTTGTGTTTCCTCCAATTGGCTGCTTACCGAGATCCGTAAGGTAAACGCAGTATATTTTTATCGATATAAAAGTATCGTATCACATATGCTGCCGTTTATCAACCCTTATTTTTTCAGGCCCAAGCAAACCGGGAGCGGTCATGCTCCCGGTTTGCTTGGCAGCAGCGTATTAGCAGAGCTTTGCGCCGGCGGGGATGGCATCGGAGATCATGATCAGATTCAGCTTCTCCTCGCCCTTTTCGGTATGCACAGCGGAAAGGAGCATACCGCAGGATTCTCTGCCCATCATCTTTCTGGGAGGCAGATTGGTAATGGCTACCAAAGTCTTGCCGATGAGCTCTTCCGGCTTATAGTACTTGGCGATGCCGGAGAGGATCTGCCGGTCGGTGCCGGTGCCGTCGTCCAGGGTAAACTGCAGCAGCTTGTCGCTCTTTTTAACCGGAACGCAATCCTTGACCTTAACCGCCCGGAAATCGCTCTTGCAGAAGGTATCAAAATCCACATTCTCGGCGCTGTAGGGCTCGATCTCGATGGGGGGCAGCTTGGCCTTTTCCTTCTCGGCGATGAAGGCGTTGATCTGCTCCATTTTCTTTGCGGCATCCAGCCGGGCAAAGAGGATCTCGCCAGGGCCTACCTGGGCGCCGGCGGTAAGAGCGCCGAAGGAAGCCAGGCTTTCCAGGCCGCCGTCGGGGGCGTTGATCTGGGCCAGGATCCGCTCGGCGGTATCGGGCAGGAAGGGCTTCAGGGAGATGGCCGCAAAGCGGATAGCCTCCAGTAGGTTATACAGCACAGTTCCCAGCCGGGGCTTGGTATCCTCGCTCTTGGCCAGAGCCCAGGGCATGGTCTCGTCGATATACTTGTTGGCACGGCGCAGCAGCACGAAGATCTCGTCGATGGCATCGGCTACCTTCAGCTCGTTCATCTTGGCTTCTACCTTGCCGGGCATAGCCAGAGCAACGGCCTTCAGCTCCTCGTCCAGCGCATCGGGGGTATTGGGAGAGAGGATCTGGCCGCCGAAATACTTATTGCTCATAGCTACGGTGCGGTTGACCAGGTTGCCCAGGATATTGGCCAGCTCCGTATTGACGCGCTCGATGATCAGCTCGTAGGTCATAACGCCGTCGGAAGCGAAGGGCATTTCGTGCAGCACAAAGTAGCGCACAGCATCTACACCGAACAGATCCACCAGATCGTCAGCATAGATCATATTGCCCTTGGACTTGCTCATCTTGTCGCCCTTGACCAGCAGCCAGGGATGGCCGAACACCTGCTTGGGCAGCTCCTCGCCCATGCTCATCAGGAAAATGGGCCAGTAGATGGTGTGGAAGCGGACGATGTCCTTGCCGATCAGGTGCAAGTCGGCAGGCCAGAACTTCTTGTAATGCTCGTCGTGGTTGCCGTCGGGATCGTAGCCGCAGAAGGTAATATAGTTGCTCAGGGCATCCAGCCAAACATAGCTCACATGGCCGGGGGCAAAGGTCAGGGGTACGCCCCAGGTAAAGCTGGAGCGGGATACGCAAAGATCCTGCAGGCCGGGCTTGAGGAAGTTGTTGATCATCTCATTCTTCCGGCTCTCGGGCTGGATGAAATCGGGATGGGTCTCGATATGCTCGATCAGGCGGTCGGCATACTTGCTCATCTTGAAGAAATAGGCCTCTTCCTCGGCATCCTTGCATTCGCGGCCGCAGTCGGGGCATTTGCCGTCGACGAGCTGGCTTTCCGTCCAGAAGGACTCGCAGGGAGTGCAGTACTTGCCTACATACTTGCCCTTATAAATATCGCCCTTTTCGTACATCTTTTCAAAGATCTTCTGCACCTTGGTCTTATGCTCAGGGTCAGTAGTGCGCACGAAGCGGTCGTAAGTGGTGTTCATCAGATCCCAGATCCGCTTGATCTCGCCGGCCACATTATCCACATACTCCTGGGGGGTAATGCCGGCAGCTTCGGCCTTCTCCTGGATCTTCTGGCCGTGCTCGTCGGTGCCGGTCTGGAAATATACATCAAAGCCGGCCTGGCGCTTATAGCGGGCAATGGCATCTGCCAGAACAATCTCGTAGGTATTGCCGATATGGGGCTTGGCAGAGGTATAGGCAATGGCCGTAGAGATGTAATAAGGTTTCTTTTCGCTCATAAAATAATCCTCCTAAAACATGAAAAATCGCCCTTGAAAGCTCAAGGGCGACAAAATTGACGCGGTACCACCTTGTTTCGCAGGAAAATCCTGCCTCTAAGGAAGCGGTCATAAAACCGGCGCTTCCTTTACGCTGTAACGGGCATACCCGGGGCGGCCTAAAGGACATCGGCAGCCCTGCTCCAAGACCATGTTCAGCTTCTTCCTGCGTACCCCTTTTCACCTGCCGGGGCTCTCTGGCCGTTTCCAAAGCTTACTCTTCTTTTCACAGCATTTGCAAATATAGGCCGATTATATACCCAAAAGCCCGCATTTGTCAACCGAAAAGTTAATTTTTTCCAGCAGAAGCGGCCTTTTTCGTAAGCAGCAGGGCAAGGCCCACGGCGCTTACCCCCGCGGTCAGCTTTCCCAGGATCATAGCGGGGATCATTTCCGGGGCAAAGCCGGCGGTAAAGCCCAGATGGTCGCCAAACACAAAGGCAGCGCTTACGGCAAAGGCGATGTTGACCACCTTGCCCCGGTAGTCCATATCCTTTACCATGTTCAGCGTGGCGATGGAGTTTGCCAGGCTGGCAAGCAGCCCCGCCGCGGCGGCATCGTTGATATGCAAAAGCTTTCCCAGGCGCAAAAGAGGCTTTTTCAGCAGCCGGGTCAGGGCCCATACCGCCGGGAACGCCCCGGCAAGCAATATGGCAATAGACCCCACGGTCTGGAAGCCCTCAGCGATGGGGGTCATACCCGGCACAAGCGCATAGCCCGTAAGGGCCTGGACGATGGCAAGGCCTAAGCCGAAGGTGATCACCGACACCACCCCCTTGCCAAAGATGGCGAAGCCCTTTACCATAACCTTTTCCCAACGCCAAAGCCCCAAAGCGATGGCCGCCCCCAAAAGGGCGATGGGCAGGGTATTGCGCAGGATCATGGCTACGGAAAACCCGGCCACCAAACCGCCCACCAAAAGCCCCAAAGGGATGGTAATAATGCCGCAAAGGATGCCCTTTGCCATGGCGGGCCTGTCCTCTTCCTTTAATATACCCATAGCCACCGGCACGGTAAACACCACCGTAGCCCCCAGCATGCTCCCCGCCAGCACGCCCCCCAGAGCCGCCGCCTGGGGGCTGTTCGCCATAGCCTGGGCCAAAGCGCCGCCGCCCATATCGCAGGCAAGGATAGAGCCTGCAAACATGGCCGGGTCCGCCCCCAGGGCAGAGTATAGGGGAACAACTATCCCCTGCAAGGCCTTGGCCAGCACCGGGGCCAAGGAGATAATGCCCAGCATGGCAAGGGCCAAGCCGCCCATAGCGGCGATGCCCTCTTCAAACTCCTTGCCGATGCCGATCCGGCTGCCAAAGATCCTATCCAGCGCCCCCAAAGCGGCAAAGGCCGCCATCACCCAAATGATCACCTCATGGGCTGACATGGCGGCCCTCCGGGTCTAAAATGCCTACTACAGCGGCATCCACCGGGGCTTCCATACAGAAGCGGCTGGCAACCGTACCGGTAGCCAGCAGCACCCGGTCCCCTACCCCGGCACCTACCTGATCCGCCGCCACAACCTGGGCGCCCTCGCTTTCTACTACCAGAAAGGTCTGCCCCTGCAGGCACTGGGCCTTTCGGGTGGCCCAAACCGCTCCTACAACTTTTCCGATCTTCATGATTTTCCCTCCAAAATCTCCCTGGCCAGGGGGGTAAGCATCGCGCCCGGGCCGGGGCGGCAATTTTGGGCCACCATTTCCCGGGCCTGCTGGGCGGTAATCAGCCGCCGCTGGGCGCCGTCGGTAAACACCACGCCCCAGCTTTTGAGCCTACGGCACATCCCGGCGCATTCAGCGCTCAGCCCCCGGCTTTTGCCCCCCTGGGGCAGGCCCGGGGTATACAGCAGCACGGGCCTGCCCTCCGCCAGAGCAGAAAGAGCCGCTTCCTGACGGAACGCAAGCAGCTCCCCCAAGGTGAGCGAGCCGATGACCACGCAGTCATAGGGCGGCTCGCTTGGGTAGCAGCAGCCCAGGTCCGCGCCGGGCTGGGCGCCGATGAGCAAGGCTCTTTTCATAGCACGATCCTCCCAAAATCCCCTTTTTCCAGGCCGCAGGCGTTGGCTTCGTCGTAATCCAGGTGGGCGTAGGTGGCAAATTGACGGCTAACCCGCACCACCGTATCCTCAAAGGTGACGCCCCGGTTGGTCAGGGTCTGTAATTTGACCGTCTGCTTGTCCTTTACCCCAAAGCGGGCGGCGTCTTCCGGGGTCATGTGGATATGGCGCTGGGCGCAGATGACCCCCTGGCTGATGGTAAGCTCCCCTGCCGGGCCGATAAGGCGGCAGCCGGGAGAATTATCCACATCTCCGGACAGGCGCACCGGGGGCGTAAGCCCCAGCTGCCTGGCATCTGTCAGGGAGATCTCCACCTGAGCGGCGCTTCGCTCCGGCCCAAGCACCGCTACCTGGGTAAATTCCCCCTTGGGCCCGGCTACCGTTACTCGCTCCTTTGCCAAAAACTGGCCGGGCTGGGAGAGGGGGCGCGCCGGGGTCAGGCTGTGGCCAAACAGCGCCAGCGCCTGCTCCCGGGTTACATGGACATGGCGGCCCGAGGCTTCCAGCTCCACAAAGAGCCGCTTCATCACCGCCTGGGTCAGCGCGTTGATATCCATTTATTTCCCTTCTGCCCGGGGCGCGCTCTGCCGGCCGTGGGGCAGGATGTTGTCCACCTCGGTATGAGGCCGGGCGATCACATGGACGGATACCAGCTCCCCCACCTTTTCCGCGGCGGCAGCGCCGGCATCGGTAGCGGCCTTTACCGCGCCCACATCCCCGCGCACCATTACGGTTACCAAGCCGCCGCCGATCTGTTCCTTGCCCACAAGCTGGACATTGGCAGATTTTACCATAGCATCTGCCGCTTCAATAGCGCCCACAAGGCCCTTGGTTTCGATCATTCCCAAAGAATTGGTGTTCATAATACATTATCCTTTCATTTTTTCCAGAATTTTTGCCGCCAGGGCTTCTACCAGCCGTTCATCCGGCGTTTCCGGGCAATTCTCCCGGTCAAAAGCCACCCGGCGAAGGTTAATAAGATCCAGGGGGGAAATATTGTTGCTGGTAGAGCTGCCCCCCGCCGCGCCGCAGCCCAGGGTAAGGGCGGGGAACAGCTCGGTAGTAGCCCCAATGCCCCCCAAAGCCGCCGGGGTATTCACCACAAAGCGGGATACGGGGATCTTCAGGGCAAACCGCTCCACCACCGCCGCATCCTGGGCGTGGATGGCAAAGGTATGGCCCGTACCCTCATGGGTAAGCACCTCCACCGCCTTCTGGAGTACCGCCTGCTCGCTTTCCATTACAAAAAAGGCCAGCACCGGGCAGAGCTTTTCCATAGAATAAGGCCGGGTAGGCCCTGCCTGCTGCTCCCGGGCTACGAGAACCTGGGTATTTTCCGGCACAGGGAAGCCCGCCATTTGGGCCAGCCTTTTGGCGCATTTGCCAACAATGGCGGGGTTTAAGCTGCCGTCCGGGCGGAACAGCAGCTTTGCCAAAGCCCCGGCCTCGGCCTCCTCCATAAAATAGAAGCCCAGGCGGCTGCCCACCTTGCGCAGCTCCTCTTCCTGCCCCTTTTCCACGATGATGCTCTGCTCGGAAGCGCAGACTGTGCCATAGTCGAAGGTTTTTGAGCGCAGGATCTTTTTCAGCGCTTCTTCCATGCAGGCGCTGGGGTGGATATAAGCCGGGCCGTTGCCCGCGCCTACGCCGATGGCCGGCTTGCCGGAGGAATAGGCGGCGCGCACCATAGCCGGGCCGCCGGTGGCCAGGATCAGCCGGGTCTGGGGGGCGGACATCAGCTCCTTGCAGCCCTCCAGGCTGGGCACGCTAAGGCATTGCACCGTATGCTCCGGCGCGCCCGCTTCCTTGGCCGCTTCCGCTACGATCCTCGCCGCCGCCAGGGTGCAGCGCAGGGCCTTGGGGTGGGGAGAAAAGACGATGGTATTGCCGCTTTTGATGGCGATGAGGGCTTTATAGCAAACGGTGGAGGTGGGGTTGGTGCTGGGTACGATGGCGGCGATCACTCCCACCGGCACACCGATCTCCCATAGCTTTTCCCCTTTCAGTTTGCTCAATACCCCCACGGTTTTCATTTCCTTAATGGCGTTGTAAACGCCCTGGGATGCAAATTGATTTTTCAGGGTTTTATCCTTGGCGTTGCCGAAGCCCGTTTCCTTGGCGGCAAGCTCCGCCAGCTCCGGGGCAATATCGTGAAAGCATTTGGCAATATGCTCCACGATAGCATCCAGCTTTTCCTGGGGGAAACTGCCCAAAATCTTCTGGGCTTCTTCCGAACGGCGGGCGGCTTCCCGGGCCTCCTGCCGGGCTTGCAGATCTTTATCCAGTTCCATATTATCTCCTTATTACCGGCTGGCGGGCTACCTGGGCCACCGCTTCCCGAAATGCCGCGGCGGCAGCAGCGCAGGCGCTCTGGCTGCCGGTAAGCAAAGCGCCGCCAAAATTGGTCTGGGTGGGCGGGGCATATAGTTTACATAACTTTACCTCCGCTGCTTTCAGCGCCGAGTCCAGGGCGTACATACTCTCCAAAGGCGGGGCGATCAGGTAGGCCAGGGCGCTGCCTTGGCTTACCCCGGCTTCCGCGGCTAAGAAGCTGCCGCAGCTGCTTACCGTATGGGCCAGGCAGGGCACGCCCACATCTTCAAAGCCTAAATTTTCCAGAGCCGCCAAGGCTGCCTGCATGGCGGCTTTTACCTGCTCCGGGGTTGGCCCGGCCAGAACGCCGATGACTTCCCCGGCGTTGGGGGTAGTGGCGTTGGCAGCGCCGGCGTAGAAGCTTTGGGCAAAGCAAACGCGCACAGCTGCCGCCTTGGTGGCTTCGTCCAGGGCGATATAGGTGGCATCGTCGCAGTCGGTGGTGAGCATACCCAAGCAAGGCTCGTTATTGTTCGCTCCCAGCTCCCTGGCCAGGGCCGGGCTGGCCCCGCTCAGGCAGCGCACCGCCAGCACCTTTACCGGGATCATTTTTGATCCTCCAAATGCAGCTCCACGCCGGACACCTGCTTGCGCAAGATCAGCTCCAGAAGCCCGGCGATATGCTCGCCGGCCTTGTCCGCGGGCATGCCCTGGCTGTGGATATTGCTCACCACCGTGCGGGCAGATTCCGATACCCCGGTATGGGGCTTGTAGGTGATATAGGCGGACATGCTCTCATTGGTCACCAGCCCCGGGCGCTCCCCTACCAGCACGCACACCACCTGGCAGCGGGTAATATCCCCAATGGCATCCCCCGCGCCTACCCGGCAGAAGCGCACAAAGGGGATCTTTTCGCAGTCCAGCCCCTTGGCCCGCAAGGCCTTGCGCATGGCCTCCACGCAGGGCATGGCGTTGGCGCGGATGGCTTCGCTGGAAATGCCGTCGCCCACTACGATCTGCACCTTAGCCCCCTGGGGCAGCTCCCGGGAAAGGAGGGCTGCGTTGGCTTCGTCAAATTTCCGGCCCAGATCCGGCCGGGTCAGGTATTCGTCTTTATCCTGGCACATGGTCTGCACCGGGATCAGTCCGTTTTTCGGCCCGAAATCCTCCGGCAGCTGGCTAAACACCGAGTCCTGGGCCGCGGCGTGGTCGGCACGGAAGCGGAGCATGGTAAGGGTCTTATACCTAGGGCCTGCCTTGCCAGCGCCCAGCCGGGCGGGGGTCTGCTCCTTTAAAATGGCAAAATTGGCCCGGTTTTGGGGAGAATCCGTAAGGTAAAGCTTGCGCAGATCCAGCTCGCTTACATCCTCCACAAAATCCCCATCCCGGTGGTGGTAATCCTTTGGCTCAGGGCCTTCCCGGGTGGGGGTATAAACCCCCTTGCTTTCCGGGATGGCCATAGGGGGCTTGTCCACCTCTCTGGCCAGCTGGGCTACCAGCGCCATCATATCCGCTTTGTTCATTGCATTACCTCCTTAAACAGCAGGCTGGAGCCGTCGCCGGCTTTGGCGGTAAGCTTTCCGTTTTCTACAAAGCCCATTTTTTCCAGCCAGCGCTGGAACTCCGGGATGGCAGTTTTGCCCGTAAGCTCCCGCAGGGCGGCAGTATCCCGGAAGCCGGTGGTTTGATAGCCCAGCATAATATCGTCGCCATGGGGGATGCCCATGAAATAGTTGCACCCGGCCACGGTTAGCAGCGTGGCTAAGTTTTCGTTGTCGTTCTGGTCGGCTTTCATGTGGTTGGTGTAGCAGCAGTCGCAGCCCATGGAAACGCCGGTGAGCTTGCCCATGAAATGATCCTCCAGGCCTGCCCGGGTGACCTGCCGGGCATCGTAAAGGTACTCCGGGCCGATAAAGCCCACTACGGTATTGACCAGGAAGGGCTGGTACCGCTTGGCGAAGCCGTAGCACCGGGCCTCCATAGTCACCTGGTCTGCCCCGTGGTGGGCGTTGGAGGAAAGCTCTGAGCCCTGGCCGGTCTCAAAATACATCACATTGGGGCCTTGGGCCGTGCCGTCCCGCAGGAGCAGCTGCCGGGCTTCTTCCAAAGTAGCGGCGTTAAAGCCAAAGGCGGCGTTGCCCGCTTCGCTGCCGGCAATGCTCTGGAAGATCAGATCGCAGGGCGCGCCGGCGCGCACCGCCTTCATCTGGGCGGTAACATGAGCCAAAACGCAGATCTGGGTAGGAATCTGCCAATGCTCTTTGATCAGGTGCAGCCGCCGCAGGATCTTGCCCACCTGCTCCGGCGAATCGGTAGCCGGGTTCAGGCCGATCACCGCATCCCCCGCACCAAAGCTCAGCCCCTCCAAAGTAGAGGCGGTAATGCCGGGCAGGGCATCGGTGGTGTGGTTGGGCTGCAGGCGGCTGGAAAGGGTGCCGGGCAGGCCGATGGTGGTATTGCAGTGGGCGGTTACCGGCATTTTGGCCGCGGCGTAGATCAGATCCAGGTTGCTCATGAGCTTGCACACCGCCGCCACCATCTCTGAGGTAAGCCCCCGGCGGATGCGCTCAATGTCCGCAGAGGTGGTCTTTTCCGACAAGATCCATTCCCGCAGATCGCTCACCGTCCAGGAGCGGATCTTTTCGTAGACCTTTTCGTTGACATCGTCTTGAATGATGCGGGTGACCTCGTCCTTTTCATAGGGCACTACCGGGTTTTCCCGCAGATCGCTGAGCAAGCACCCAGCCAGCACCACCTTGGCCGCCACCCGCTCCTGGGCCGTTTCCGCTGCCAGGCCGGCCAGACGGTCTCCCGTTTTTTCTTCGTTCGCCTTGGCCAAAACCTCTTTCAGATCCCGAAACACATAGGTTTTGCCAAGCAGTGTAGTTTTCAGCTTCATACCGTTCATCCTTTAATACACTCTAATACTCTGCCTACGGCAGATGCGTCCACCTTCAGGGGGTTGCTGGCGCAGCAGGGGTCTGCCAGGGCGGCGCTGATAATGTCCTGCCGGTGGCGCTCCACCAGGCGAAGGTCTGCCCCGGCTTCCCCCAGAGATCCCGGCAGCTTCAGCTCCCGGCGCAGGCACACCAGGGCGTTTTTCAAATTCCTCGCCCCCAGCTGGCGGCTTACCCCCAGCCCCGCCCGGGCTGCCAGCTCGCCGTAGCGTTTGCCGCAGGCCTGGGCGTTGATATCGATCACCCAGGGCAGCAATATGGCATTTAACCGCCCATGGGGCAGATGGGTAATACCCCCCAGGGCGTGGGCTATGGCGTGGCAAAGCCCCAACCCCGCCTGGGAAAAGGCCATGCCCGCCATGCACGCGGCCTCGTGGATGGCAAGGCGCTTGTTTTTGTCCCCGGCGAAGGAGGCGCTTAAATGGGAGTAGGCCGTTTCAAAAGCTGCCAGAGCCAGCGCATCGCTGACCGCCCCCGCCCCCTTGGCTGCCCAGGCTTCCAGAGCATGGGCCAGGATATCAAAGCCGCTGTCGGCAATGAGGCTGGGGGGCAGCTGCTCCAAAAGATCGCTGTCCAAAATGGCCGCGCAGGGGCGGATAGACGCATCCACCAGCACCTGCTTGATCCCCTCATGGGTGAGTATGGCAAAATCCGTCACCTCCGACCCGGAGCCGGAGGTAGTAGGGATGCACACCAGCCGGGGCTTCAGCCCGGAAAAATAGGCCACCGCCTTGGCAAGATCCATGGCGCTGCCGCCGCCCAGAGCCACCACCGTATCCGGGCAGAAGGCCTTTGCCTTAGCTGTGGCTTCTGCCGCCAGGGCAAGGCTGGGATCAGGCTCTACCCCGGAGAAGATTTCCGTCTGCTCCGCCTTGGCCTGGGCCGCCACCTGGGCGGCTATCCCCTTTTTTTCAAAATAGGGATCGGTCACCAAAAACAGCCGCCGGATCTCCAGCTCCCCCAAAGCGCCAACACTCCCCGGGCCGGAGATGATCCTTGTCGCGCAAGAAAAAAGTTCCAATCAATACACCACCTTTGCCCTTATGTTGCCCCAGAACAAGAAAATCATGTGCATTCTGGAAGAAAAAAAGTTGTAGGCAAATCGAAACAAATGTGCTATGATATAAAAAAGCGCAAAGAAAGGATGGTGAGCGCAATGCGGATACTGGGCATCGACCCGGGGTACGGGATCACAGGCTTTGGCCTGATCGAAAGCACCCGTGGGCAAAATAAGCTGCTTTCCTGCGGCGCGATCACCACCCCGGCGGGGGCGGACTTTTCTGCCCGATTGGAAATGATCTATGAGGATATGCGTCAGCTTCTGGCGCAGAGCAAGCCGGATGCGGTTGCCATCGAAGAGCTGTTTTTCGGCCAGAATGTTACTACCGGCATTGGCGTAGCCCAAAGCCGAGGGGTAATACTGCTTGCCATCCGCCAGGCGGGGCTGGAGGTAACCTCTTATAAGCCCATGCAGGTAAAGCTATCCCTGGTGGGCTACGGCAACGCCACCAAGCACCAGATGCAGGATATGACCCGGCGGCTGCTGCACCTGGAGAAAATGCCCAAGCCCGATGATGCCGCCGATGCCATCGCCATTGCTCTGTGCCACGCCCGCTCCTCTACTTCGTTGCTGGCCAAAGCCCAGAGCCAAATTTGAGGATCCTGCCGTTATGAACAAAGCTCCGCTTAAAATGCTCCCCCGGTTCTTGCTGGGACTGCTGACCGTTGCCCTGAGCGCACGGCTGGTTGCCGCTGTTTTTCTGGCCAACGACGATTTGCGAAGCGCCCACTGGCTGCTGCAGCTGCTCCCTGCGCTGGTGTATATGGGCATCGCTCTGGCAGCGCACTGGTTGGCCAAGGGCCGCAAATGGCTGTACATACTCAGCTACCTGATCAACGCCTTTGCTTCCGGCTGCGCTGTAGGCGCTGTGTTGTCAGATGCTTCCCTGCTGCCTGATGCCGGGCTTCTTGTTGCCCTGCTTCCTGCCGCTGCCATCGGCACGGCTGCAAGCTGGCTGCTTACCAGCCCCCGGCGTTTTGTGCGCCGCCTTGCCACCGTCGGCGGCACAGTTGGCGCTCTGGCTTTGGTAGGCGTGGGCATTTATTTGTGGGATTGCCGGGAAACTCTGCTGGGCTGCGCCCTGGTATTCAGCGGATTGTTCCTGCTGCCCTTCCCCATGGGCTGCAAAGCCATGCTCCGCGAAGGCACCGACCTCTACCGCTGCCTTTCCTTTACCGGCTTCGGCGCGTTTATTGCCATCGCCTTTGGGGCAGCTGTCATTTTGACCGACGGAGAGGCCCTGGAGGGGCTGGATGGGTTTGACATCGGCGGCGGTGAAGGCTCCGGGACGAAAAAGGCCAAGGTAAAAGCCGATATGTGATCTTTTCCTATTCCATTACCGGGAGGTATTTTATGCTTTACTATGTTTCCGGGCCGGTTGCTGTGCTAGAGCCGGGCCTGGCTGTGATCGATTGCGGCGGCGTAGGCTACGGCTGCCGGGTTACCGCCTACACGGCTTCCCAGCTGAAGCTGGATAAGAGCGCCCGGCTGTATATTACCGAGTCTATCCGGGAGGATGCCTTTGAGCTGTACGGCTTTATCAGCCGTGAAGAGCAGCGCTGCTTCGAGCTGCTCACATCCGTCAACGGCGTAGGCCCTAAGGCCGCTATGTCCATCCTCTCCGCCGGCGGGCCTCAGAACTTTACCCTGGCGGTAATGACCGGGGACGAAAAAATGCTTACCGCCGCCCAGGGCGTGGGCAAGAAGATCGCCCAGCGGATCATTCTGGAGCTGAAAGACAAGATCGGCGGCGGCAATATGGAGCTGGATTTCTCCGGCGGCGCTGCGGCTGCTCCCATGCCCCAAAATGCCGGCAATGCCGCCCTGGCAAACGCCGCCCTGCAGGAGCTGGGCTACTCCCCTGCGGAGATCGCCGCCGCCCTGAAGGGCGTAGACCCCAAGGCATCCACCGAAGAAATGGTGCGCTACGCCCTGCGGGCTATGGTGCTAAAGAATTGACAATTGACAATGGATAATTGACAATTACGCGCTAGCTCCTGCGCACAGTACATTTGCTTTTGAAATTGGAAGGGTTTGATCATGGATTTCCCCAAAAGAAAATCCCCTAGATTGCCGTTTTACGATTACTCTGCGCCCGGCGCGTATTTCATAACCATCTGTACCCACAATAGAAAATGCATCCTATGGGACGGCGTAGGGGCGAGCATCGCTCGTCCGCAAAGTCCGCAGTTATCATCCTGGGGAATGGTCGTTGATCAAGCCATCCGAAAGATCGAAGATCATTATCCGGCTGTTTCTGTGGATCACTATGTAGTCATGCCCAACCATGTCCACCTGCTGCTGCAAATCAACACCGATCCGGACGGACGAGCATTGCTCGCCCCTACGGTTTCCCGGGTGGTACAGCAGCTAAAAGGCGTGGTTACCAAGCATATCGGCCATTGCATTTGGCAAAAGCTGTTTCATGACCATGTGATCCGAAATGAAAAGGATTATTCGAAGATTTGGGAATATATCGACAACAATCCTGCCCGTTGGCAAGAGGATTGTTTTTATGAAAAGGAGCAAAATCCCATTCTATGAAAAAACTGACGGTGTTGATCGCTGTGTTGCTGCTGGCCTGTATGCTTTTCGGCTGCGCTAAGTACAGCGAAAAGGACTTCTTGGGCAAGACATCCGCGCAGATCGTAGAGGAATACGGGGAATTTGACTGTGTTTCCGTGCCTGCCGATGCAGACGGCATCTACCGCAGCTGTCGGTGCGGATATACTGTGCAAAAAGCCCGGCCCGGTTATTTGGAGCAAAACCCGGAAATCCTGTTTTTTATTCATTTTGACGCAAACGGCATCGCCGTCGATACCTCTGAAGGCCCCCGCCCCGGCGGTTAGCCTGCTACAGGCGGACGAGCAATGCTCGCCCCTACGCGCCTTGAATGGGTGCGGCGGATAAACGAAGCGCGATAAGGAGATTACTTATGAGCATTGAATTCTCTGAAACTTTGGATACGCCTATTATTTCCCCTACCTTTGCGCCCCAGGATGCGGGGGAGATCGGCCTGCGGCCCAAGCTGCTTGCCGACTATACCGGCCAGGAAAAGGCCAAGGGGAATCTGTCCGTATATATCGAGGCGGCCCGGCTTCGGGGTGAGCCTTTGGATCATACCCTGCTCTACGGCCCTCCCGGCCTGGGCAAGACAACCCTTGCCGGCGTTATCGCCAACGAGATGGGGGTAAATATCCGCATCACCTCCGGCCCGGCCATTGAAAAGCCCGGCGATCTGGCGGCGCTGCTGACCAACCTGAACCCTGGGGACATTCTGTTTATCGACGAGATCCACCGCCTGAACCGGGTGGTAGAGGAGATCCTCTACCCCGCCATGGAAGACTTTGCCATTGATATTATTGTAGGCAAAGGCCCCAGCGCCAACTCCATCCGCCTGGATCTGCCCAAATTTACCCTGGTAGGCGCTACTACCCGGGCAGGTCAGCTCTCCGCCCCCTTGCGGGACCGTTTCGGCGTAAACCTGCGCCTGGAGCTGTACACTACCCAGGAGCTGGCTCGGATCGTTACCCGGTCGGCTACCATTTTGGGTATGCCCATCGAGGAAGGCGGCGCTATGGAGATCGCCTCCCGCAGCCGTGGCACCCCCCGGATCGCCAACCGTTTTCTGCGCCGGGTGCGGGATTTTGCCCAGGTTATGGGCGACGGCGTGATCACCAAGGAAGCTGCCGACCTGGCCCTGAGCCGCCTGGAGGTGGACCGGCTGGGTCTGGACAATATCGACCGGCGGATGCTCACCGCCATCATCCAGAATTACGGCGGCGGCCCGGTGGGCCTGGAAACTCTGGCTGCCACCATCGGCGAGGAAGCCATTACCCTGGAAGATGTTTACGAGCCCTACCTGATGCAGCTGGGCTTTCTTACCCGCACGCCCCGGGGCCGCTGCGTTACCGGCCTTGCCTATGAGCATTTGGGGCTGAGCTATGACGGCCAGCAGCAATTTCTGTAAATAATAGCCAAAGGGGCAAAATATACTGGAAATATTTTCATAGACCATTGACAAACGAAAATCGCTTGTGTATAATGCGATTTGTGGCGAACTATCGCCCTAATATTTTGACCCTGCGTTACAACCAGAAACATGGTGGGCTTTCACGGGGTTCCATCTAACCGAAGAGAGGTAAAACCAATGTACGAAGACAAGACTTTAGTTTGCAAAGAGTGCGGCAACGAATTCACTTTCACCGCTGGTGAGCAGGAATTCTACGCAGAGCGTGGCTTCCAGAACGAGCCCCAGCGCTGCAAGGCTTGCCGTGATGCTCGCAAGAACAGCGCCCGTGGCCCCCGTGAGTTCTTCACTGCTACTTGCGCCCGTTGCGGCGGCGAGGCAAAGGTTCCCTTCCAGCCCAAGTCCGACCGTCCCGTATTCTGCAGCGAGTGCTTCGCTCAGATGCGCAACGAGGGCTAATTAAAAAGCCAAACAAAAAGCAGCGCCGAGAAATCGGTGCTGCTTTTTTATTTTGGGTATGCGGACGACAATTCTCTCCCCTACAATGCTTTCAACGCCCTCAGCCGTTCGAGGGCGTTGGCGATATGCCTTCGGCACGATATATTTGCCGGTGGCAAATGCGATATATTTTCCTTTTGGAAAATGCGATATGATATAAATCCCCTCACGCCCTCAGGCATATCGCTCCGCGAAGCGGAATATCGCTTCCTAAAGGGAAATATCGCAAATTCCGTCAGGGATTTATATCGCTGGGCGGCTTTGCCGCCCATGGTAAGCCCGGCGGTTTTCCATATGCCCGGACTGGACTACCGGTGGCTTGGGGTCTTTCAGCTCCCAGTTATTTTCCTTTTTTTCTTCTTTTTTCAACCCTATCCCTCCCTTTGTCCATATTTTGTTATTCCATTTTGGAAATATTCGTGGTATAGTAAGAAAAATTGCGCAACATAGGAGGAAACATTATGAAAGCGATTATTTGCGGCGCCAACGGCGCTATGGGTAAGCTGATCTGCGATATTTTGGGCAGCGAGGTCGTAGGCAAGGTAAGCATCGACGGCTTAAACGGCGTGCCCACCAGTTTTGAAGCGCTGGGTTTGGTAGAAGCGGATGTGGTTGTGGATTTCTCCCACCACAGCGCCGTAGAAAGCGTTCTTAGCTATGCCAAGGCCATCGGCGCGGCTGCCGTGATCGGTACTACGGGCCACACCCCCGAGGAAAAAGAAATGATCTTTTCCGCCGCACGGGAGATCCCGGTGTTCTATTCCGGCAATATGAGCCTGGGCATCGCGGTGCTGTGCCGCCTGGCAGCGCAAGCTGCTGCCGCCTTCCCGGAAGCGGATATTGAGATCGTAGAAGTTCACCACAACCGCAAGGTAGACGCCCCCAGCGGCACTGCCAAAATGCTCTTTGAGGCGGTAAAGTCTGTGCGCCCCCAGGCCTATGCCAACTGCGGCCGCGCCGGCGAAGGCAAGCGCACCAAGGACGAGATCGGCATCGCTTCGCTGCGTATGGGCGGCGTTGTAGGCATCCACGAGGTGCATATCTGCACCCCCAGCCAGACCCTGACATTGCGCCACGAGGCAGGCAACCGGGGCATGCTGGCAGAGGGCGCGGTAGATGCCGCCCGGTTCATGGTCGGCAAGAGCGCCGGCATGTATACCATGAACGAAATGCTCTAAGCCCCCAAATAGCAAAAAATCCGTGATTTCCCAAAGGAAATCACGGATTTTTATTGCAATTATCGCTTTCGTTACAGAACCTCTTCCGCTTTCGGCGGCTGGGGAATGGGCTGGGCGGCTACCGCGGGATCTTCATAGGCAAAATCCAGCTGGGGATAATTGGGCCGCTTGGGCTCCCGGGGGCCTGCGGTATAGTAGCGCGGCTGCTGGCCGTTTTCTTTTACGGCGATCTCACCGCCCTCTTCCATCTCGCCCAGCAGAAAATCGATACGCCGCTGGGAGCGCTCCCGGATAACCGGATGGGCGGTAGAGATTTCCTCCCGGGTCATGCCCGGCTTTTTCTGCAAGGCATCATAGATGGTATCCTTCACCTGGGACTGAGAGCCTCGGTACCAGTTTTTAAACTCCAGCTCCGCCTGGGCGCGCATAGCTTCGTAGGGGAAGCGGCGGGCCATATAGTCATCCAGCTTGGCACGGTAGACGGCGGCAGCCTTATCGATGCGCCGCAGGTTTTCCATGCGGGCCTGCTGCAAATGGGCAGGGCCGGAATAATCCTCAATGCATTTTTCCAGCCTTTCCAGCTCTTCCTGGAGCTGCCGTTTTTGGGAGAACTGAAAAAAGCCCAGCTCCTTCAGCTTGGCAGCCTGGTAAGCGCGCTCCTTTTTCAGCCCCTGTAGGCGAGCAGAGATCTGCGCTTCGTATTTTTTCGCCAGGGCTTCTTCCCGGGCATTTAATTCGGCCTGAAACGCCTTATGCAAAGCATCGCATTGGGCCGCCAAAGCCTGCCGGGGCGCTGCATTTTGCTCCATAGCTGCTCACCTCCCTTAAAATATCAATACATTACCACAAATATCATCCGTTTGCAAGACCTTCTATGGGGTTTTTTAGGGAAATTGTAAACTTTTTGCCCTGGCACTTGTGCCAAAGGCCAAAATGTGGTATGATGTATGGTACGATTGGAGGAATAGCATTATGCTTAAACGATTGGCCCGGTGCATCCGGGAATACAAATGGGCCGCCCTGCTCAGCCCCCTTTGCATGGTGGGCGAGGTGGCTATGGAGGTAACCATTCCTCTGGTAATGGCCCAGCTTTACGACTATGGCATCGCCATGAAAAATATGGATGTGGTGGTATCCAAATCCATACTGCTGGTAGTGTGCGCTTTGTGCAGCCTGGGCTTTGGTGTGCTCAGCGCCGTATTTGCCTCAAAAGCCGCCACGGGCTTTGCCAAAAATCTGCGCCAGGATATGTTCTACCAGGTGCAGCGCTTCAGCTTTTCCAATATTGACAGCTTTTCCAGCGCGTCCATCGTCACCCGGCTTACATCCGATGTGGCCAATCTGCAGATGACTTTCCAGATGATGATCCGCATGACCATCCGCTGCGTGATGATGCTTGTTCTGGCGCTGATCTCCGCCCTGCGGATCTCCGTAAAGCTGAGTACCATCTATTTGCAGGTAATGCCGGTGCTGATCGTGGCTCTGTGCTGCCTGGTGCCTTTGGTATTTAGGATCTTTGACCGGGGCTTTAAGCTCATGGACAAGATGAACAACACCGTTCAGGAAAATATCCGGGGCATCCGGGTTGTAAAATCCTTTGTGCGGGAAGAAAAGGAAACGGAAAAGTTTACCGGCGTTTCCGCTGAGCTGGCTAAGAATTTCTCCAAAGCAGAAAAGATCCTGGCCCTCAACTCCCCGCTGATGCTTATGTGCGTATACGCCTGCACCCTGAGCATCTCCTGGGTAGGCGCTCACCTGGTAGTGGCCTCCGGCAACGATCCCCTGCGCGGCCTTACTACCGGCGAGCTTAGCTCCATGTTTACTTACACCACCCAGATCCTCTCCTCTCTCATGCAGATGAGCATGGTATTTGTAATGATGACCATGAGCCGCAGCCCCATGCGCCGCTGCTATGAGCTGCTGCAGGCAAAGCCGGATCTGGTTTCCCCGGAAAACGCCGTTACCGAAGTGGCTGACGGCTCCATCGATTTTGACAATGTTTCCTTCCGCTACAGCGCTACCGCCAAGCACCGGGCGCTGAAAGAAGTAGATCTGCATATCCCCTCCGGCGCTACCGTAGGCATTCTGGGCGGTACCGGCTCCGGCAAAAGCACCCTGGTGCAGCTGATCCCCCGGCTTTACGATGTATCCGAAGGCAGCCTTCGCCTGGGCGGCGTAGATGTGCGCAAGTACGACCTGGAGGTGCTGCGGGACAATGTAGCCATGGTGCTGCAAAAGAACGAGCTGTTTTCCGGCACCATCCGGGAGAATCTGCGCTGGGGCAACCCTGACGCCACCGATGAAGAGCTAATCCACGCCTGCACCTTGGCCTGCGCCCACGAATTTATTACCGGCTTCCCCGACGGCTACGATACATATATCGAGCAGGGCGGCACCAACGTTTCCGGCGGCCAGAAGCAGCGCCTTTGCATTGCCCGGGCGCTTCTGAAAAAGCCCAAGGTGCTGATCCTTGACGACTCTACCTCCGCCGTAGATACCAAGACCGACGCCATGATCCGCCAGGCCTTCCGGGAAGAGATCCCCAACACCACCAAGCTGATCATCGCCCAGCGGGTAGCTTCCGTAGAGGATGCGGATATGATCGTGATCCTCGAAGACGGCATGGTAGCCGCCTGCGGCACCCATGCTGAGCTTTTGGAAAGCTCTCCCATCTACCAAGAAGTATACCGCTCCCAGCAGAAAGGAGGCGAGCAGTAATGGCACCTCCCCGTATGCGCGGCGACGGCCGCAAAGCCAAAGACCCGAAAAAGACCTTTCTGCGGCTGCTGAGCTACCTGAAAAAATACTGGTACATCATGCTCGCCGTTATGGTATGCATCGTGCTTACCGCCGTAGCCCAAACCAACACCTCTGCCGCTCTGGGCAGCCTGGTGGATGATTACATCCAGCCCATGGTAGACTCCGGCAGCAGCGATTTCAGCGCTCTGATGAAATTCCTCATCCAGATCGCCTGCATCTATGTGCTGGGTATGCTGGGCAGCTTTTTCCAGAGCTATCTTATGGTAGGCGTTACCCAGGGCATCCAGAAGAACATCCGCGACGAGATGTTCGCCAAGATGCAGCGCCTGCCCATCCGCTATTTTGACGCCAACACCGCGGGCAACCTTATGTCCCGCTACACCAGCGACATCGACACCCTGCGCCAGATGATTTCCCAGTCCATCCCCCAGGCAGTTGCTGCCGTAGTTACTTTGATCGTGATCCTGGTGCGCATGGTGACCACCTCCTGGGTGCTTACCCTTACGGCAATGGTCACCGTGGTAGTCATGGTGTTTACCACCATGACCCTTACGGGAAAATCCGGCAAATTCTTTATCGGCCAGCAAAAGTCCCTGGGCAAGGTAAACGGCTATATCGAAGAAATGATCACCGGGCAAAAGGTGGTTAAGGTATTCAACCATGAAGCTGCCTGCAAGGCTGAGTTTGATAAGCTCAACGAGGAGCTTTGCCGCAACGCCTACTCCGCCGGCAAGTTCTCCAACATGATGGGCCCCATCAACAACAACCTGGGCTATGTGCAGTACGCCATTTTGGCTGTAGTAGGCGGCGCGCTGGTTGTCAGCGGCAAGGGCGTAAGCCTGGGCGATCTGATGGCCTTTATGATCCTTTCCCGCAGCTTCAATATGCCCATCAACCAGATCTCCGGCCAGATCAACTCCATCGTTATGGCTCTTGCCGGCGCGGAGCGGGTATTTGAGCTGATGGACGAAGAGCCCGAGGTGGACGAAGGGTATGTTACCCTGGTCAACTGCACCGAAAGCGATGACGGCACCATTACCGAATGCGCTCAGCATACCGGCCACTGGGCCTGGCGGCACCCCCACCAGGCGGACGGCAGCGTGACCTATACCCCGGTGCGGGGCGATATTACCATGGACATGGTAGACTTTGCCTATGTGCCTGAAAAGACGGTGCTGCACGATATTACCCTCTACGCTACCCCCGGCCAAAAGCTGGCCTTCGTAGGCGCTACCGGCGCCGGCAAGACCACCATAACCAACCTGATCAACCGCTTTTACGACATTGCCGACGGCAAGATCCGCTACGACGGCATTAACATCAACAAGATCCGAAAGAGCGACCTGCGGCGAAGCCTGGGCATCGTTCTGCAGGAAACCAACCTCTTTACCGGCACCGTTATGGAAAACATCCGCTACGGCAACCTGGACGCCACCGACGAGCAGTGCATTCAGGCGGCAAAGCTGGCCAATGCCCACGGCTTTATTACCCGCCTGCCCGATGGCTACGATACCATGCTTACCGGCAACGGCGCCAGCCTTTCCCAGGGCCAGCGGCAGCTCATCGCCATCGCCCGGGCAGCCGTGGCCGATCCCCCGGTCATGATCCTGGACGAAGCTACTTCCTCCATCGATACCCGCACGGAGGCTCTGGTGCAGCGGGGTATGGATGCCCTTATGAAGGGCCGCACCACCTTTGTCATTGCCCACCGCTTAAGCACGGTTATGAACTCCGACTGTATTATGGTCCTGGATCACGGCCGCATCATCGAGCGGGGCACCCACCAGGATCTGATCGCCCGCCAGGGCACCTACTACCAGCTTTATACCGGCGCATTCGAGCTGGAATAAGGAGGGATCGCTTATGAAGCAGAAAATACTGGCCTTGCTTGTGCTTGCTGCCATGGTGCTGACCCTTGGCCAGAGCCTGCAAGCAGAAGCTGCCCAAACTGACGCAGATGCCAAGCCCCAGGAGCAGGAAGCTACTCTGATCTCCACCATGCGCTCGGTTAAGAGCCATTCCGGTTTTCAGGATGTGAGCGTGATCTGGGACGATGTTCTTAACAAGAGCCTGGCCTCCAAGGATACCGCCAGCCTTACTCTGGAGCATAGCGAAGGCATCGGCTCGCTGTACTTTTTCTACCAGTATCCCTACGAGGTTGGCTATACCGTTACCGACAACGCCACCGGCCAGTCCTTTATTGCGGGAAAATACGGCTTCCTCCATGATTTTGTGGATCTGGTGGCCATGTTTGGCTATGCCCCCAGCTCCGTTACCGTAACCTATCCCCATGGCAAGGTGCATATCTGCGAGCTTCGGCTCTATTCCCCGGGAACGCCCCCGGCGGATGTGCAGCGCTGGAAGCCCCCGGCAGAGCATAAAGCAGACCTGCTGCTGTTTTCTACCCACGGCGACGATGAGCAGCTCTTCTTCGCCGGTGTGCTTCCCTACTACGCCAAGGCCCTGGGCTACAATGTGCAGGTAGTATACCTGACGGATCACCGCAACCTTACTACCTCCCGTGTCCACGAAATGCTCAACGGCATGTGGTCTGTAGGGTGCGATGTGTACCCCGTGTTCGGCAGCTTCCCGGATTTCCTCAAGGAGACCATCAGCTCCACCTACTCCGAGTTTAAAGCCTACGGCTACACCCGCAGCGACATTCTGGACTATTGCACCGAGCAGCTGCGCCGCTTTAAGCCCAAGGTAGTGGTAGCCCACGATTTCAACGGCGAATATTCCCACGGCCAGCACATGGTTTATGCCGATTGCGTGGCCGAAGCCCTTACCGCCGCTTCCGACCCCGCTAAAATGCCCCATTCGGCTGAGCTTTACGGCACCTGGGATACCCCCAAGGCCTATTTCCACCTGTACTGGGAGAATATCCTGGTTATGGATTGGGATACCCCCATGGAGGAGCTGGACGGCCTTTCCCCCTTCCAGGTTACCCAAAAATATGGCTTTCCCTGCCACAAGAGCCAGCTTTGGACCTGGTTTAGCGGCTGGATCAACGGCAAAAACGGCGTGAAGATCACCAAAGCCAGCCAGATCGCCACCTATAGCCCCTGCCTTTACGGCCTATACCGCAGCACTGTAGGGCCGGATGTGGAAAAGAAGGATTTCTTTGAGAATGTAACCACCCACGCCCAGGACGATGCGCTGTGGCTGGAGCAAAATCCTCAGCTGCCCCCCAATATCCCGCCGGAGACCACCGGCCCGGAGCCAACCACCCCCCAGGCCACTCAGGGGCCGGAAGCTACCGCCCCCCAGGCCTATGAGCCACCCGCCGAAACCCGCAGCGAAACGAGCCAAATCTTGCTGATAAGCGCCCTTGTGGTTTTATCCCTGCTTGTTTGCGTACTGATTTTGCTTTTGTTCCTGCGTTTTAAGTAAGTAAACCCACCCACAACCCCAAGGAGGTATCCACATGGACGAAAAGAACGAGACGCTCCAAACCCCGGAAGAGATCCCTACCCAGGAAGCCGAGCAGGAGCAGCCCACGATGGAACAGGCCCAGACCCCTGCGCCGGTAGCTGAGGAAGAAGTCCAAGCACCCGCCCAGGAGGAAGCCCCTGCCCAGGAGGAAACACCGGCGAAAGAGGAAGCCCCTGCCCAGGAGGAAACACCCCCCAAGCAGGAGCCTGCCCCCAGCCAGCCCCCCAAGCGCATGGCAATAGATCAAACCCAAGCCTTTAAGCCTGTGCGCCAGGCCGCGAAGGCTGTCAGCGACGCCACAGTCGTCATCCCCGCATCGGTAAAGGAAGCTGCCCAGGATGCGGCCCAAGCGCCCCAGAAGCCTACGGAAGTATCTTATTTCGACGGCTCTACCTGGGCATACCTGGGCTGGATGGCTCTGGCTGCCCTGATCACCCTGGTCACCCTGGGCATTGGCCTGGCCTGGGCGCAGTGCATGGTTTGGCGCTACCGGGCCAAGCACACCGTAGTATGCGGCCGACGGCTCACCTTTGACGGCACCGGCCTGCAGCTGTTTGAAAACTACCTAGTATGGGGCACTTTTACCGTATTTACCCTGGGCATTTTCGGCCTGTGGGTGCCCTTTAAGGTGCGCTCCTGGTACTGCGGCCACCTGTATATGACCGGCTTCCGCCGCCGCCACAGCCAGGCAAAAGCCCCCACCTGGCGCAGCATTCTGGTGCTGCTGGCAGCTGTGCTGTGCTTCGCCGCGCTGCTGATCGGCATTATCCTGATCGCTACCGGCAATGCCCCCTGGCAGGATAACCGGGGCAGCATCCAGCCGCCCCCTCCCAGCTCTACCATGGGCGAGACCGCGCCCCCCATTACCACCCCCGCGCCTACTACGCCCCCGGTAACCACCCCGGAGCCTACCACTACTCCCCTGTATACCACCCCCGAGCCTACCCAACCTAAGACCTATACCGTCGCTGTCCGTCAGGATAGCGTCCTGTATCTGCGAGCAAATCCCAGCACCACCGCCAAAAAACTGGCTAACATCCCCGGCGGCACGGTGGTTACGGTTGAAGAATGGGCCGGAAGCTGGGCCAAGGTCACCTATAATGGCAAGACCGGCTGGGTCAGCGGCGATTTTCTGAAAGAAAACTGATCCCCCCCACGCCCCACAAACAAAAGCCGCTGCGGCTAATCCGCAGCGGCTTTTTGCATGGCTGGTATTGGGCGCAAACGGGCGATTCATGAATCGCCCCTACGGTTACAGACAGAAGCCATTGAATGACTGTAGGGGCGGTTATTAACCGCCCGGAGCAAAGGTGATCTTTTCCGGAAGCCGCCCGGAGCGCGCAGGGACAGAAAAAAGACCCGATCTGCCCCCAGGGCAAATCAGGTCTTTATTTGGGATAATATACGCGTTATTATTTGTGAAATCGGTCAAGGAACTTTCTGAAGAACGATTTTGGCGCTTCATTTTGGCATGGGGATTCAGGCTTTGAAACAAATGGGATGCCATGATCCAAATAACCATAAAACACGGAATCAAAAGACTCCCATGAAGCATACCCCTCTTGGGTCAAGCAATAGTTGTCCCCCATAAAATACATATCATTCCACGATCCCTCGCCGAAATCGCCGGGATCGCCATGGCTCAAAGCGAAGCGAAACATGTAATCCACAGTTTGCTCTTTGCTGAGCCGATTGGCATGATGCGCTTCTTTTAAAAACAGCCTCAGCCGCTCACAAACGGCGCTTTCGTCCAACTCTCCAGCTGGAAGATCCGCGCAGTAATTTTGCAGGCAGGAAATAGTCTCGTTCACATCTGAAGCACACAGCGACAGATCCAGCACCAGATCGCTTAAAGGATCTTCCTCTTCCAGATGCCGATCCAGCCATTCATCATATTCATCGTGAAATCCGTTTTTTAATAGAATCGAAAAATATGAAGCATCTTCTCGGGTCACGGCGCTCACCTCCTATATGCAAATATTATACAATAATCCTTGCTCTGCTTCAACCATAGTTTTCTTATTATTTATTGTCGCCACAACGCCATGGCGAGAGCAATTCGATACAGGCGGGCGGCTGGTAGCCGCCTCTACCTTCTTTATCGGCAGATATTCAGCGGTTACAAGGGCTGGTATGAATCCGTCGCGCCCATTGAATCGGCGTAGGGACACCCCTCCTGGGGTGTCCAAATAGGTGCAGCGGTTATTGGTGGCCTACGGACACCCGAGGACGGGTGTCCCTACATTCATCTCCTATGGATATTCTGCGACCGTAGGGGCGGCCATCGTGTCAAGTGTAACATGGTACACACCAGTGTAAGGACATAGTACACAACTTATATCCTTGCAATGAATCGGTGAATCAGTTGTCCATCCTTGGTATCAAACTCTGCAATTTTGAAGTTCCGATAACAAGCGACAAATGTTT
>JAFSBW010000025.1 GCA_017437095.1 Oscillospiraceae bacterium | reverse complement strand
TTGCTTCGCAAGGCATTTTGACTTACTGCGCAAACCGCCCTCTACCGTACCACCTGTACGCCGACGAGTGCGGTTTGCTTGTCTTTGTGGCTTTCTCGACCTCTGACAGTCTGTCGAAAAATACTTTTTCGACAGACTGAAGCGCCTGCCGAAGCATCGGCAGGCGCTTTGTTTTACTTAGAAAGGGCCTCGTCAATGGCACGGGCGGCGGTTTTGCCCGCGCCCATGGCGGAGATCACGGTAGCGGCGCCGGTAACGGCATCGCCGCCGGCGTACACAGCCTTGCGGGAGGTAAGGCCGTCTTCGTTTACCACGATGCCGCCCCAGCGGTTTACTTCCAGCCCCTCGGTGGTGGATTTGATCAGGGGGTTGGGGGAAGTGCCGATGGACATGATCACCGTATCCACATCCATGGTAAATTCGCTGCCGGGTACAGCTACCGGGCGGCGTCTGCCCCGGTCGTCCGGCTCGCCAAGCTCCATGCGAATGCAGGAGATGGCCTTTACAAAGCCGTTCTTGGGGTCCCGGGGGTCATCCGGGTTTTGGTAGCCCAGGATCTCGGTGGGGTTGCACAGCAGGCAGAACTCAATGCCCTCTTCCTGGGCATGCTCCACCTCTTCCCGCCGGGCGGGAAGCTCTTCCATAGAGCGGCGGTATACGATGTACACCTTTTCCGCCCCCAGGCGCAGGGCCGTTCTGGCTGCGTCCATGGCCACATTGCCGCCGCCCACTACGGCTACCTTGCCGCCCTTCATAATGGGGGTGTCAGGATCGTCCAGGTAGGCCTTCATCAGGTTGCTGCGGGTAAGGAATTCGTTTGCCGAATATACGCCGTTGAGAGCCTCGCCGGGAATGCCCATAAAGTTGGGCAGGCCCGCGCCGGAGCCTACGAACACCGCCTCGTAGCCCATTTCAAACAGCTCGTCGATGGTAAGGGTCTTGCCGATGACCACATTGGTTTGGATCTGAACGCCCAGCTTTTCCAGGGTGTCCACCTCCTTGGCTACGATGGCCTTGGGCAGACGGAACTCGGGGATGCCGTAAACCAGCACGCCGCCGGGGGTATGCAGGGCTTCAAATACGGTAACCTCGTAGCCCTTCTTGGCCAGATCGCCGGCGCAGGTCAGGCCGGAGGGGCCGGAGCCTACGATGGCTACCCGGTGGCCGTTGGAAGCGGGGCGCTGGGGCTGCTGGGTGCAGAAGGTATTGTGCCAGTCGGCCACAAACCGCTCCAGCCGGCCGATGCCTACGCTTTCGCCCTTGATGCCTCTAACACACTTGGACTCGCACTGGGTCTCCTGGGGGCAAACTCTGCCGCATACCGCAGGCAAAGAGGAGGACTGGCTGATGATCTGGTAAGCCTCTTCAAACTCGCCCTGCTTGATCTTTTCAATAAACTGGGGGATGTGTACCTTTACCGGGCAGCCTGCCACGCAGGGCATATTCTTGCAGCCCAGGCAGCGGTTTGCCTCGTCGATGGCCATTTCCTCGGTATAGCCCAGGGCTACCTCCTGGAAATTATGGCCACGCAGCTGGGCATCCTGAGTGGGCATGGGGTTGCGGGTAAGGCGCATATTTGCTTTTGCCATGGTCAGCCCACCTCCTTGCTGAAAAGATTGCAGGTTTCGCTGTGCTTATGGCGCTCGAAGGCGCTGTACATTCTGCCCCGGGCCATAGCTTCGTCAAAATCGATCTCGTAGCCGTTGAAATCCGGCCCGTCTACGCAGGCAAATTTGGTAACCTTCTTGCCGTCTACATTCAGCGTAAGCCGGCAGCCGCCGCACATGCCTGTGCCGTCGATCATAATGGGGTTCATGGATGCGGTAACCGGAGTGCCAAAGGGCTTTGCGGTAGCAACCACATATTTCATCATAATCAGCGGGCCGATGGTAATGATCATGTCATAGCGCTCCCCGGCCTCCAGCAGCCGCTTCAGCGGGGCGGTAACATTGCCCTTTTCGCCGTAAGAGCCGTCGTCGGTCATAATGTGCAGGCTGTGGGAGCAGGCCCGGAATTCATCCTCCAAGATCAGCAGATCCCGGCTGCGGAAGCCGATGATGCTGGTAACCTCCGCGCCCATTTCATGCAGCGCCTGGGCAATGGGCATAGCAATGGCGCAGCCCACGCCGCCGCCTACGATGCATACCTTCTTCAGCCCATCCAGGTGGGTAGCTACGCCCAGAGGCCCTACAAAATCCTGCAGGTAATCGCCGGCCTGCTTATGGGAAAGGGCCTCGGTGGTAGCGCCTACAATCTGGTAAATGATCTTTACCGTACCGGCCTGCTTGTCTACCCCCGCAACGGTAAGGGGGATGCGCTCGCCCTGCTCGTCCACCCGCAAAATGATAAACTGGCCGGGCTTGGCCTTATTGGCCACCAGCGGCGCTTCCACCTGCAGCTGCACAACAGTAGGGTTGAGCATCTTTTTGTCAACGATCTTATACATAGTATCTTCTCCTGTTTGTAAAAATGACGGCTACCGAAAGCCGGTAACCGTCATTTGAAATATTTACGGGTTACCCGTTATCAGAAATCTACCTCAGTGTCGTAGTAGCAGCACTTAAGCAGCTTTTCCATCTGCTCTACAGAAATAGTTCTGGGGTTGGAGCCGGTGCAGGCATCGGCAACTGCGTTCTTAGCGATCTCAGGCAGTCTTTCCAGGAAGATGTTCTCGGGAACGAAGCCGTTCTCGCAGGGCAGGCTGTCCAGGCCGTAGTTCTTGATGCACTGGGGAATGTTCAGAGCATCGTTCATGCCACGCAGGTAAGCGATCAGGTTGGCAACCTTCTCGTCGTCGTTTTCGCCGCCCAGGCCCATGTAGTCAGCGATGACACCGTAGCGCTTCTTGGCGGTTTCTTCCTTGGCGTTGAAGGCGATGACCTTGGGCAGGTACATAGCGTTGGCAGCGCCGTGGATGATGTGGGCGCCCAGATCCTCAAACACAGCGCCGGTCTTGTGGGCCATGGAGTGTACGATACCCAGCAGAGCGTTGGAGAAAGCCATACCGGCCAGGCACTGAGCATTGTGCATGGAAGCGCGCTTGGTCATGTCGCCGTTGTAGGAAGCTACCAGGTCGTTCTGGATCATCTTGATGGCAAAGATGGCCAGAGGATCGGTAAACTCGCAGTTAGCGGTGGAAACATAAGCCTCGATGGCGTGGGTCATAGCGTCCATACCGGTGTGAGCGGTGAGCTTCTTGGGCATGGTCTCGGCCAGCTCGGGGTCAACGATGGCTACATCGGGAGTGATCTCGAAGTCAGCCAGGGGGTACTTGATGCCCTTGGCATAGTCGGTAATAACAGAGAAAGCGGTAACCTCGGTAGCGGTGCCGGAGGTGGAAGGAATGGCGCAGAAGCGGGCCTTCTTACGCAGCTCGGGAATGCCGAATACTACGCACATCTGCTCAAAGGTGATCTCGGGATACTCGTACTTGATCCACATAGCCTTGGCAGCATCGATGGGAGAGCCGCCGCCGATGGCTACGATCCAGTCGGGCTGGAACTTGGTCATAGCCTCAGCGCCGCGCATAACGGTATCTACAGAAGGATCGGGCTCAATGCCTTCGAAAAGCTCAACTTCCATGCCGGCTTCCTTCAGGTAGGAAACTACCTTGTCCAGGAAACCAAAGCGCTTCATAGAGCCGCCGCCAACGCAAACCATTGCCCGGTTGCCCTTCAGATTCTTCAGAGCCTCCAGGGCTCCCTTGCCGTGGTACAGGTCACGGGGTAAAGTAAAACGTGCCATAAGTTTTTCCTCCATAGTTATGTAAGTTTTTGTTCACGCCTACAATATACCACGCAGGGGCAGGTTTTGGAATAATTAAAATGTTATATCGGTATTATCATTATCGATATAACTGTACCAAAACATAAGCCCCAGGGCGGTTTTTACGCCCTGGGGACATAGGTTTTTCAGCGCTTAATAAATTTTCTTCTGGCCGCGCAAAGGGCGGTGATAAAATCCTTATCCAGCTTTGTCAGCTTATAGCCCTTTTGGTAGATCAAAACATCCTTATAGGTTCTGTGGTTGCCTTCGCATACGCGCTGCACCAGGCCGTATCTGTCCAGGATCTGCTGGGAAGCCGGAGATACCCACATAAAGGTTTGGGGATTTTCCGAAAGCAGGTCAAACTGGCTGGCCCGCTCATATACAAAGATCCGGCGGTCCACCTTGTCCGGCAGCTCCTCCCGGAATACCTTGGAGGCGGAAAGGGCAGGCACATAAGGGTCTGCGTGGGCGATCTCGATATAGCCGGAAAGGTCTTCATAGGTGATGGTGGGCTTATCGGCCAGGGGATGGTCCCGGCTCATAAGCAGCACATAGGAAAACTCCGCCACCAGCTCGCCGACCAGGCCCTTTTCCTCCAGCATGGATTTATAGTGCTTATCGTAGCTGTCGCAATAGCGGATGATGCCCAGCTTGAACTCATTTTCCAGCAGCTTTTTGATAGTCTTCTTGGAGTTGGTTTCCTTATAATAGATCTCCACCGGGGTATCGCCGATCTGCTTGGAAAACTCCGCCATAGCCGCGGAAATATAGCACGCCCGGGGAACGGAGATGGAAAATTTCCGCTTTTTGTGAGAGCCGTCCCGGTAGGATTGCTCGATTTTGTCGATGCGGTGGAGAATGTCCCGGGCGTAGTCCACAAATTCCTCACCCTCCGCGGTAAGCACCATACCCTTGGAGCTTCTTTGGAAGATGGTAATGCCCAGGTCGGCTTCCAGCTCCTTGATGGAGCGGCTGATATTGGGCTGGGCAGTCATCAGCGCTTCCGCCGCCTTGTTCAGCGAGCCAAGCCTGGCTACCTCCACCGCGTATTTCATATGCAGCAGATTCATAAAGAGCCTCCTTCCAAGCCATGTAGTTTGCACTCTTTTATTATAGCGCAAAATAAAGAAAAATCAAGGTTTGCCGCCCCATAATCCGGGCCCCGGCCAGCGGGAAGCTGCGGCGCAGAAAAGCCTTGCCTTTTGGGCCATTTGGGGGTATAATTCTGAAAGAAGGGCGGGTTTTTTATGAAAAAGCTGTTTTATACCGTTGCCAATTTATTCCGCACGATCCCTACACTGCTGGTTTTGCTTAGCCTGAACAAAAACGCCCGCGGCATCATCCGCCGGGAGTTTTGCTACTGGGCAAAGCTTACCCGTATGCCCGGCCAGGGGCTGGGGGCTTTCAGCATGCTGCTGAGCCAGTTTAAAGAATACCGCAACCTTTTGCACCAGCGCATCCGCACCGTAGGCGGGGGCAAGCTGCGCGCCGGGTTTGTAAAGCTGCTGTACCCCGGGGTAAAGAGCCTGTTTATCCTTACCCAGAACATTGGCGAATGCCTGTTCATTCAGCATGGCTACGCCACCACCATTTCTGCCGATGCCATTGGCGACTACTGCTGGATCAACCAGCAGGTTACCATCGGCTACGATATCGACAACCCCAACCGCCCCCGGCTGGGCAACGGCGTAAGAGTTTGCGCCGGAGCAAAGGTGATCGGCGATATTTCCCTGGGGGATAACGCCATCGTAGGGGCAAACGCGGTGGTGGTCAAGGATGTGGCGCAGAACGCGGTAGTAGGGGGCATCCCCGCCCGGCAGATCAGCACCAACGAGAGCCACCGGCTGTACCCTCCGGCAGAATAAAAGGGGAAAACTATTTTATACTATTCAATAAGGCGGGCTTTTCCCGCCTGAAAACACTCAGCCACTATGGAATGGGAGCATCCCAGCGGTACCAAGCCGCCGTAGAGGAGCAATAAGCCGCCGCAAAGCATTGGTTAGCCGAGAAGGTTTGCGGCAAAAAGGCGCTCCGAGCCGGAATACTTGGGCTGAGGCACGCTTTTGCCCGCAGGCTCTTGGGGACGGCCGGTAGGGTTTGTTTGGATAGGGTCTTTGCGCCCAAAATGTCCCCCTGCTTTTGCAGGGGGCTTTTTGTTTACGAAAGGGCTTTGCAAGATATAAGATATAAGATATGAGATATAAGATACAAGGGGACGGGTTTTCCGTCCTGGGGCAATGCTGTAAATTGGGAACTAGGAATGAGGAATTTTCCTCGCCGGTTTAGCGGCCAATTTGTAATTTGTGATTTGTAATTGCCTGGCCTGCGGCAGCGCAGCCCTGCATTGTCCATTGTCAACTGTCAATTGTCAATTGGAAAGAAAGGAGTTTGGCATGAAGGACCGTTTTTCTCAGCTGCATCCGGCGGTGAATTTTTGTTATTTTGCCCTGGTGATCGGCTTTTCCCTGGCGGTGCAGCACCCTATATGCCAGGCAATCAGCCTGGTTTGCGCCGGGCTGTATGCCCGGAAGCTTACCGGAAGCCCTGGCTTTTGGCTTTTGGTAAAGCTGAGCCTGCCCCTGGCGCTGTTTACGGCGGTGCTGAACCCTCTTTTTAACCACCGGGGGCTTACTCCCCTGTTTTCTCTGCCCTGGGGCGGCTTTGTGACCCTGGAGAGCCTGCTCTACGGCCTGAGCGCCGGGGCGATGCTGTTTGGCATAATGCTTTGGTTTGCCTGCTTCAATGAAGCCCTGCCTACCGACCGGTTTTTGTACCTCTTCGGCGGCCTTATGCCGGGGCTGAGCCTGGTGCTGAGCATGAGCATTGGGTTTATCCCCCGGTTTATTGGCCAATACCGGGCGGTAAGCGATGCCCAGAAAGGGCTTGGCAGGGATATGACCCGGGGCAGCTGGGTGCAGCGGGGGAAAAACGCCGCCGCGGTGCTGTCGGTCACCCTAAGCTGGGCCCTGGAAAACGCGGCGGACACTGCCGACTCTATGAAAAGCCGGGGCTACGGCGGCAAGCGCAGCCGCTACGCCCTTTACCCCTTTACCGCGCTGGATGGCTGCCTTTTGGCGGCGGTGCTGCTGGCCGGGGGGGCGCTGATTGCCGGGGGTTTGGCCGGCTGCTTCCGCTTTGATTATTTCCCCGCTCTGGGCTGGAACGCCCCGGGGGTTTTTGAGTGTTTCTGCTTTGCTGCGCAGGCGCTCGTATGCGCGCTGCCGCTGCTGTATGACCTGTGGGAGGAGAGAAAATGGAACTCTTTACACTCCAAAATTTAACTTTTACCTACCCCGGCGGGGCTGCGCCTGCATTGCGGGATATTTCCCTGAGCGTAAAGGCTGGGGAGTTTATTCTGCTGTGCGGCCCCTCCGGCAGCGGCAAAAGCACCCTGCTGCGGCAGCTGAAAACCTGCCTTGCCCCCCAGGGGGAGCGCTCCGGGGCGGTGCTGTTTGAGGGAACGCCCCTGGAGCAGGTGGATGCCAAAGCCCAGGCTGGGGGCATCGGCTTTGTGCTGCAAAGCCCGGACAGCCAGGCCGTTACCCACAAGGTTTGGCATGAGCTGGCCTTTGGCCTGGAAAGCCTGGGGCTGCCCCAGGCCACCGTCCGCCGCCGGGTCGCGGAGATCGCCGCCTTTTTCGGCATAGAGCATTGGTTTTATAAGGATATTTCCCAGCTTTCCGGGGGGCAGAAGCAGCTGCTGAATCTGGCCAGCGTAATGGCCATGCAGCCCAAGGTGCTGCTGCTGGACGAGCCTACCGCCCAGCTGGACCCCATCGCCGCCGCGGATTTTATGGCCCTTTTGGGCCGCATCCACCGGGAGCTGGGCACTGCGGTGATCCTCAGCGAGCATCAGCTGGAGGATGCCTTTGCCTACGCCGGGCGCGTTTGGGTAATGGAAGCCGGGCGCATCGCAGCCGACGGCCAGCCCCGGCAGGTTGCCCTGGCGCTGAAGCAGCGCAAAAGCCCCATGTTTGCGGCTATGCCTGCGGCCATGCGCATATGGGCGGGGGTGGATACCGCTCTGGGCTGCCCGGTCACCGTGCCCCAGGGCCGGGAATTTCTGGAAAACCGGGGAAGAGAGCAGCCCCTCTCTCCCCTGCCGGTGCAGTATATTCCCCCAGCGGGGGAAGCGGTGCTGGAGGGCAAGGGGCTTTGGTTTCGCTACGAAAAGGACAGCCCCGATGTGCTGCGCCAGCTGGATATCCGGCTGGGCAAGGGGGAGTTTTTGGCCCTTATGGGCGGCAACGGCACCGGCAAGACTACCGCCCTGCGGCTGCTGGCCGGGCTGGAAAAGCCCTACCGGGGCAAAGTGCGTGTCCACGGAAAGCTGGCCCTGCTGCCCCAAAACCCCAAGGCGCTGTTTATAAAGGATACTCTGGGCCAGGATCTGGCGACGGTTTGCCCGGCAGATTCCCCGGTTTTCGCCAAAACCGTAAGCCTTTGCGGCCTTTCTTCCCTGCTGGGCCGCCACCCCTACGACCTTTCCGGGGGCGAGCAGCAACGAGCCGCCCTTGCCAAGGTGCTGCTGACCCAGCCGGACATTTTGCTGCTGGACGAGCCTACCAAGGGCTTCGACCCCGGCTTTCGCCGCAGCTTTGGCGCAATTTTGCAGCAGCTTTGCGCCCAGGGGGTAAGCATTCTGCTGGTTAGCCACGATACCCACTTTTGCGCAAGCTATGCCCACCGCTGCGCCCTTTTCTTCGACGGCTGCCTGGTAGCCCAGGCAGCGCCCCGGGAATTTTTCAGCGGCAGCAGCTTTTATACCACCGCCGCCAACCGCATTGCCCGCAGCATTGAGCCCCAGGCCGTTACGGTGGAGGATGTGATTGCCCTTTGCGGCGGCGAAGCACCTCAGCCTCCCTTGCCGGAGGAGGAGCTTCCCCCGCCCCCGGCGAAAGCGCCACAGAAAGCCAAAAAGCTGCCCCTTTGGCGCCGCTGCCTTGCTTGGGCCTTTGGCCTGGGGGCTTTGGCCCTGGCGGCGTACTGCCTGGCAAACGCCAGCGCCGCCGGGCTGTTTTCCGGCGGCTATCTCAACGCCCTGGGCTGGCAGCGCCTGGGCTGCTATGGCGCTCTGCTGCTTTGCCTGGCGGGGCTGTATACCTGCCTGGGCAGGCCCAAAAAGAAAGCCGCCCCCAAAAGGCCCAGCAGCCCCTGGGCCAAGGCTGCCAGCTTTATCTGCCTGCTGGCTGCGCCGGTTACCTTATATATCGGCATCGGCCCCATGGGGGGAAAGCACTATAACCTGATCGCCATTGCCCTGCTGGTAGAATGCATGGCCCCCTTTGCGCTGCTGTTTGAGGGGCGCAAGCCCCAGCCCCGGGAGCTGGTTACCCTGGCGGTGCTGTGCGGCCTGGGGGTGGCCGGGCGCAGCGCCTTTGCCTGGCTGCCCCAGTTTAAGCCGGTTTTGGCGCTTACCGTAGTGGCCGGCGCGGGCTTGGGAGCCCAGCAGGGCTTTTTGGTAGGGGCGCTGACCATGCTTTGCTCCAATATGCTCTTTTCCCAAGGCCCCTGGACCCCCTGGCAGATGTTCGCCATGGGCCTTTGCGGGTTTTTAAGCGGGCTGGTATTTCGCCGCCGCAGCCCCGGCGGCCCGGTGCTGAGCCTTTTCGGCGGCCTGGCGGCGGTTGGGGTGTACGGGGTGATCATGAATTTTTCCTCCGCTGTTACCTGGCACGCCCAGGCCCTGAGCTGGCCCATCGTAGCGGGCTACATGGTAACGGGGCTGCCCATGGATCTGATCCACGGCCTGGCTACCGCTTTTTTCCTGGCCCTTATGGGCAGCGGGATGCTGAAAAAGCTGGAGCGCCTGCAGGAAAAATACCCTGCTTAACAGCAGCGCCCTGCATAAAACCCACCCTCCCCGGAAAACTATAACAAATATTTAAAATTAAATAAAAGTTCACAAACTTATAGGCTTATTCCCTTGACTTTCCTACCGGGCGCTGATATAATGCACCAGGAGAGAGGCGGCCGAAAAGGCCGCCACTACTATGGAGGGAACCGATGGGAATTGGTCAGCTGCTGGCCCTGGCGGTAGGCGTGAGCATGGATGCTTTCGCCGTTTCCGTGTGCAAGGGTCTGTCCATGAAAAACGCCGGCGCAAAGGCTCAGGCGATCTGCGGCGGCTGGTTTGGCTCGTTTCAGGCGCTTATGCCCCTGCTGGGCTATTTTCTGGGCACGCTGTTCGCCGCGGCCATTGAGGCCGTTGACCATTGGGTCGCCTTCGGATTGCTGGGCATTATCGGCATCAATATGCTAAAGGAAGCCTTTTCTTCCGATTGCGATTGCTGCCAGAATGCCAATGCAGACCTGAGCGTAAAAACCATGTTTGTCATGGCGGTGGCCACCTCTATCGACGCTCTGGCAGTAGGCATCTCTCTGGCTATGGCAGGCAATGTGAACATTTTCCTGGCGGTGGCCTTCATTGGCGCTACTACCTTTTTCTTCAGCGCCCTGGGCGTGAAGATCGGCAGCGTCTTTGGCAGCCGCTTTGAAAAGCCTGCCCAGATCGCGGGGGGTATCATTTTGATCCTTCTGGGTCTGAAGATCCTGCAGGACCACCTGGATTGGTTGGGCCGGCTGAAAGGCTGGCTGGGGCTGTGACGGCCCGGGGCAAAAAGCTGTGCTTAGCATGGCTATGCATCAATCTGGCTGTGATCTGGGGGAACTCCCTGCTGCCCGGCCATATCTCCGGGCAGATCAGCAACTGGGTACACGCCATTTTCCGGGGCTTGATCCTGGATGGCGGCATACCCGGCCTTTCCGGAAGGGGTTTGGTAAGAAAAACCGCCCATTTTCTGGAGTTTGCTTCCCTGGGCCTGGTGCTGAGCCTGCTTTGGGGCAGCTTTTCCGGGCGCAAATGGCCGGCGCTGCCCTGCGGCGCGGTGGTGGCCTGCCTGGATGAAGGCATTCAGCGCTTCGTTCCCGGGCGCTGGGGCTGCGTAAGCGATGTTCTCATCGATTGCGCCGGCGTTGCCTTTGGCATTGCCTTATGCTACGCAGGGAAGAAAATACATCAACAAACAAAAAACAAACATTTTTTGGAGGAAACAAAATGAAGAAAATCATCGCTATGCTGCTGGTGCTGACCATGGCTCTGAGCCTGGCCGCCTGCGCCAAGAAGGACGCCAAGCCCGCTGACACCACCCCCGCTGACACCACCCCCGCCGCTGTAGAGATCGCCAACGCTCTGGAGCTGCTTGAGAACACCTACAATTCTTATGCTAACCCCGAAAACCGTCCCTTCACCATGGGCGGCTCCGGCGATACCATGAGCTTTGAAGGCCCCGGCGCTGTTGCCGCCACCGACACCGACACCATCATGTACCAGCTGCTGGTGCCCGCTGACCAGGCTGCCAACGTTGCCGACTGCGCTTCCATGCTCCACGCCATGAACGCCAACAGCCTGACCGTAGGCGCTTTCAAGGTTACCGGCGATATGAGCGCTTTCATTACCGCTCTGAAGGACGCTGTGCTGGGCAACCAGTGGATGTGCGGCTTCCCCGAGAAGCTGGTCATCGCTACCGTGGGCGATTATGCAGTCATGTGCTTCGGCAAGGCCGGTGTGGAAGATCCCAGCTTCAACCTGGTTGCTGACTTCGTTACCGCTCTGACCACCGCTTACCCCACCGCTACCGTAGCTGTGGAAGAGGCCATCGGCTAATTGAACTACCCAAAAAAGGCAGCAAGCAGCTTGGTTTGCTGCCTTTTTTGCAAAACCCTTCTAGGAGGTAAGAAGCCATGCTGTTTTCCAGCATACCATTCTTATACTATTTCTTCCCGGCGGTGCTGCTGGTTTACTTTGCCGTCCCCCGGCCTTTCAAAAACGCGGTGCTGCTGCTGGCGAGCCTGATCTTCTACGGCTGGGGCGAGCCGGTATACCTGCTGCTGATGGTAGCAACCATCGCTCTGTTTTATATCTGCGGCCTGCTTATCGGCAAATACGAGGGCAACCGAAAGCTGCAGAAGCTGTGGCTTACGGTTTCCGTAGTAGTCAGCCTGACATTGCTGGGCATCTTTAAATATGCCGACTTTTTTATTGACAGCTTCAATTCCGTTACCGGCCTGGGCATCCCCTTTCTGCGGCTGGCCCTGCCCATCGGCATCAGCTTCTACACCTTCCAGTGCCTGAGCTATACCATCGATGTATACCGGGGCAATGTGCCTGCCCAGAAAAACCCCATTACCTTTGGCGCCTATGTGGCCCTGTTCCCCCAGCTGATCGCCGGGCCGATCGTAAGGTATGTGGATGTGGTGCGGGAGCTGGAGACCCGCGTTCATACCTGGGACGATTTTGCCCAGGGTATGCGGCGGTTTTTGATCGGCCTGGCCAAAAAGGTACTCATTGCCGACAATTTTGCCCTGCTCATGCGCATTTATGCGGACTCCGCCAACCACAGCGTGCTCTTTAGCTGGATGTACGCCGTGGCCTTTATGATGAACATTTATTTCGACTTCTCCGGCTACTCCTGCATGGCCATCGGCATGGGCCGCATGCTGGGCTTCCGGTTTATCGAAAACTTCAACTACCCCTATATCTCCTCTTCCATCCAGGAGTTCTGGCGGCGCTGGCATATGAGCCTGGGCAGCTGGTTTAGGGACTATGTGTATATCCCCCTGGGGGGCAACCGGGTAAGCAAGGGCCGCTGGGTGTTCAATACCCTTACGGTTTGGATGCTTACCGGCCTTTGGCACGGCGCGAACTGGAACTTTGTGCTGTGGGGGCTGATGTTCGCGGTGCTGCTGATGATTGAAAAATGGGTGCCTGCCCTGAAAAAGCTCCCCGGTGCGGTCAAGCACTTTTATGTGCTGTTTCTGGTGCTGATCAGCTTTGTCATCTTCAACCATGCGGACTACTCCGCCGTAACCGTGCTGGGGGAGATGTTCGGATTTAAGGGGCTTGCCTTTGCCAACAGCGATACCCTTTACTACCTGCGCTCCTATGCCCCGCTGTTTATCGCCGCCTTTATCGGCGCTACCCCGGTGGTGAAAACGGTGGCTGCCAAGGTTGGACAGACGAAAGTTGGCGCTGTGCTGGAAATCTTGCTCATGGCTGCGCTTTTGATCCTTTGCACCGCCTATCTGGTAGACGGCTCTTTCAGCCCCTTCCTGTATTTCCGTTTCTAAGGAGGGCCAACGAATGAATAACAAGATCCGCGCCGTTGGCGCTGCTTTGGTGGTGGCTCTTTGGCTGAGCCTTGCCCTGGGCGCTTGGTTTAGCGCTCCCAAAAAATATTCCGATGCGGAAAACCGCAAGCTGGAACAAATGCCGGAGTTTAACGCCGATACCGTGTTCGGTACCAACGAAAAGGGCGAGCATCCCTTTATGGCCGGCTTTGAAGATTACTCCCTGGATCAGTTCCCCCTGCGGGATTCCTGGCGGAGCGTAAAGGCTCTGTTCCACAGCTATGTGCTGGGCCAGAGCGACAACAACGGCTACTACTATAAAGACGGCTACCTTGCCAAGCAGGACCTTTTCCTGACCACTATGGAAGGCTCCGATCAGCTGGCGGTGGACCAAAAGCTGGAAGTTCTCAACAAGCTGTACGCCGCCTCTATGGCCGAAAGCGGCAGCCGCTTCTATGTATCCATGGTGCCGGATAAGAGCTACTACCTGGCCCAAAAGTACGGCTTCCCCAGCCTGGACTACTCTCTGCTGGAAGACAAGCTGAAAGCCGGCCTTCCCTGGGCCGAGTATCTGGACATTACCCCCACCCTGGAGCTTAGCGATTACTACCGCACCGATACCCACTGGGCTCAGGAAAACCTGATCCCCACCGCAGCGTATCTGTGCCAGGCTATGGGCGTTGCCGGGCCGAAAGCGGAGGACTTTACCCCGGTAAAGGTGGATAAGCCCTTCTACGGCGTGTACCACGCCCAGGCGGCTCTGCCCAATGTAAGCCCGGATACCATGTATATTATGGAAAGCCCCATGCTGGAGGGTATCACCTATACCGTAGACGGCACGCCCAAGCAGGATGTGTACAATATGGCGCTGCTAAATAGCAGCGACCAGTACAACATCTTCCTCTCCGGCGCGAAAAACGGCCTGGTGGTCATGGAAAACCCCAACGCTGCCACCGACCGACACCTGATCCTCATCCGGGATTCCTTCGGCAGCTCCATTGCGCCCCTGCTGGCCGGGGATTACGCCAAGGTCACCCTGATCGACCTGCGGGTCACCTCCCCTGCCTCCCTTGCCCGGTTTGTGGACTTTGAGAACGCCGATGTGCTGGTGCTGCTCAGCGCCCTGGCCCTGAACAACCCCGACGAAGACTTTATGAACTAACAGCAAAGGGGCTGTCTCAAAATGAATGAGACAGCCCCAAAAAGAATGATTATCCATTTTCCCGTAGGGGGCGGCCTGTGTGCCGCCCCTATTGTTGTTTTATGGGCATTTTATCGGAATGGCACATAGGCCATTCCCTACATTAGGCATTTGAGAAAGCCCGTTTTTCCTGGGCCAATTGCCTGCCGTACCCAATGTAGGGGAGGGTCTTGATATGGCGGCGCTATTTCCTTTGGAAGCGGCGGGCGTAGCCGCATTTGCGGCAAAGCTCCTCGCTGGCTTTGCCCTGGCGGAAGCCGGCAAATATGGCCTTGGCTCTGGGGCTTTCCAAAATTTCTTCCAGGCTTTGGCGGTGGAGATTGCCCAGGGGGATATCCCCCTCGTGATCCAGGCAGCAGGGCACAACCGTGCCGTCGCACAGCACGCCCAGCTGGTCGCCAAGGCCGTAGCAGAAGACCTGCTCGCCGCCGTCGGCGGCGGAAAGATCCGGCCAGTCGAACTTGTCACCATGCTCTAAGTACACCCCGTCTGCCAGCCGCTGCCCCCGGCGCACAGCGGCCCACTCTCCGGGGAAGGCGGCGTGGAGGGCGGCTAAGATCTCCTGGTTCTTTTCCTCCTGGCCGCCGCTGTTCCACAGCCGGTAGCTGACTAAGCATTTGCCTCCAGCCGCCTGGCCGAAGGCGGTGCAGCCGGCGAGATACTCTTCAAAAGGCATGGCAAGATCGTTGGCTTCAAAGGCGTGCAGGGAGATATTTACCTTGTGCAAAGCGGGGGCGCGCAGGAGCAGCTCCTGCTGCTTCTTGAGCAGCGTGCCGTTGGTGGTGAGGATCACCCGAAAGCCCAGACCCCCGGCGATCTCCAAAAACCTTTCCAGGCGGCTGTGCAAAAGGGGCTCTCCCATCAGGTGGAAGTACAGATAATCGCTGTAGGGGCGCAGCTTTTGGGCCAATTGGGTAAATTCCGCCTCGTCCATGGCGTGCTTGGGCCGTTTCGTTCCCGGGCAAAAGGCGCATTTTAAGTTGCAAATGTTGGAAATTTCCAGATAAACCTTGCGAAAGCGCATGCCGCTCCCCTCCTTTGGGGCTATTGTATCACAGATCCCGCCGAGGGTAAAGCCCCATGGGCGGCATAGCCGCCCGTCGATATAAATCCCTGGCGGGATTTTCGATATTGGCCAACAGCCATCGATATATGCTGCGCATTCGATATGCCCTGCGGGGCGAGAGGAGATTATAGGGATTATAGATTGAAGAGTTGAGAGTTAAGATACCGACATCTCCACTCTCCAATCCCAAATCTTCACTCTCCGTGTCCGTCGCCTACAGTCACCAACCGGCATTGTCCATTGTCAACTGTCAATTGTCAATTGAAAATCGCCCCTACTTTACATTTAAAACAGTTCGTGGTACAATATAACAAAACAAAATTTCGCATCAGGCGGTGATACTATGAAACTGATCCACTGCGCCGATATCCACCTGGGCTCGGCTCTTACCTCCCGCTTCGGTAAGGACAAGGCTGCTATCCGCAAGGGCGAGCTGCGCTCCGCCTTCAGCGCTATGGTGGACTACGCCCGGCAGGAAAATATAGGGGTGATCCTGCTGTGCGGCGATGTGTTCGACAGCGACCGCCCCAGCAAAAAGGACAAGGAATTTTTCTACCAGGTTGTAAAAAACAACCCGGATATTGATTTTCTTTACCTGCGGGGCAATCACGACCAGCGCAGCGCCTACGATATGGAGCTGCCCAACCTGAAAACCTTTGACGACCGCTGGAGCTGCTACCGCTACGGCGACACCGCCATATGGGGCCTGGAGCTGGACAGCACCAACGAAGCTACACTCTACTCCGCTTTCCAGGCGGAGCAGGAAAGCAAAAACATCGTCATGCTCCACGGCCAGCTGGCGGATTCCCCCGGCCAGGGCCGCATCTGCCCCAGCCGCCTGCGGGAAAAATACATCGATTATCTGGCTCTGGGCCATATCCACAGCTACAGCATCGGCTCTTTGGACAGCCGGGGCATCTGGTGCTATCCCGGCTGCCTGGAGGGCCGGGGCTACGACGAAACCGGGGAAAAGGGCTTTGCGGTCATCGATACCGATCATCTCTCCGCCCCCCAGTTTGTAAAGCGCTCCCGCCGGGTGATCCGGTATTTGGAGATCGACCTTACCGGCTGCGCCGATGAATACCAGGCGCTGCGCCATATTCAGCAGGAGCTTCCTGCGGCCTGCGAGGATCTGCTGCGGCTGGAGCTGGTGGGCGAAACCGCCTGGGACGCTTCCGACCTGCCCGGGGAGCTTGCCCCTGTTTTAGACGGCCGGTATTTCCACTACAGCGTGAAAAACCGCACAGTGCGCGCTTTTGACCTGGACAGCTACACCCAGGAGATCTCCCTGGCGGGCGAGTTTGTCCGCCGGGTGCAAGCCCTGGAGGGCGTAAGCGAAGAAGAGCGGCGGGAGATCATCCAGCTGGGCCTGCGGGCCCTGGACGGCAGGGAGGTAGAGTAATGAAGCTGATAGAATGTTACATTGCCGGCTTCGGCGCTTTGCAGGATAGATCCTACCGTTTTGACGAGGGCTTGAGCGTATTTTGCCAGCATAACGGCGCGGGAAAATCCACCCTGGCGGCGTTTTTGAAGGCCATGCTCTACGGCATGCCCTCCTACAAGGCCAATTCCAAGGGCTTTGAGGACCGGCGGCACTATTTCCCCTTCGGCGGCGGCGCTTACGGCGGCAGCCTGACCCTGAGCTTCCAGGGGGAAACCTACTGCATTACCCGACGGTTTGATGCCAAAAGCGAAGTAAAGGACGCCATGACCGTAACCTGCCAGGGCGCGCCTACGGATGCCCTGGGGAAGATCCCCGGCAGAACGATCTTTCAGGTGGACAGCGATTCCTTTGAGCGCACCGCCTTCTTTACCGCCGACCCCGGCGAGCTGGGGGCTACTACCGGCATTGCCGGCCGGCTGCAAAGCTTTTTGGATAACACTTCCGGCGGCGACTACGCCACCGCCTTTGCCAAGCTGGACGATGCCGCCCGCAGCCTGCACGCTTCCCGGGGCATGAGCGGCAAGATCCCCCAGCAGCAGCTGCTGGTGCGCCGCCTGGAGCAGGAACTTTTAGACCGCAACCAGCTTTCCGATGCCTTGGAAGCCTCCTACGCCGCCCGGGATACTCTGGCCGGGCAGATCGAAGCCGAGGAGCGGGCCCTGGAAGAAAACCAGGCCGCTTTGCTCCAGCGGGAGCGCTGGCAGCGCTATCAGGCGCTGCGCTCCGAAGCCGATGCCAAGGAAGAAAAGGCCCGGCTGCTGCGCCGGCAGTGCGGTGAAACCCTGCCTACGGATCCTCAGCGCCGGGAGCTGGAGGATTGCTGCGGCATCATTGCCCAGCGCCGCTCCGCTTTGCGCTTTGCCGGCTTGCCGGAGGAAAAAAGCCGCCGCCTGGCTGCGCTGCAGGAAAAATACCCCCAGGGCGTTCCCTCCCAGCAGGCGCTGGATCAGGCCCAGGAGCTGCAGCAGGCGCTGGACTGCCCTCCCCCCGCCCCGGAAAAGCCCGGCAATTTGGGCTTGATTCTGGCCATCGCGGGCGCGGTTTTGGCCCTTGGGGGCGGGGCTGGGCTGCTGTTTAGCCTTGTTTTGGGCGCTATCGCCCTGGCTTTGGGCCTGGGCCTTGCCCTTTGCGGCTATCTTTTGCGCCGCAAGGAAAAAGCGGCCTACCGGGCAGCTTTGGATGCCCAGGAGGCAGCTGCAAACGATACCCAAGCCCGGCTTGCCGCGATATTATCCCCCTATGGCCTTGCCCGCTTTGATTCCCAGCTGCGCAGCGACGGTTTCTATCTGGAAAGCCTTTCCCGGGAGCAGACCCAGGCGGAGGAAAGCCGCCTGCGGCTGCAAAAGGAGCTGGATGCTGCCCTTTCCCGGGCCGATGCCATCTTTACCGGCTGCGGCCTGCGCCTTGGCGCTGACGAAGCCGAGGATATTCGCCGCCTTTGCGCCAATTTGGACGCCCTGCAGCCTATGGAAGCAGAGGCCAGCCGGGCCGAGCAAGCCGCCGGGGATTACCAGCGCAAATACGCCCTGCAGGGGGCTATGCCCCAGCTTACCGCTGACCCTGCCCAGCTTTCCCGCAGCCTGGCGGCGAAGCGCCCCCAGCTTGCCAACCTTCAGCGGCAGATCATGGACACCGAATACCGCCTGGAAGACCTGGCGGACTGCCATATCCGCCTGGAAGAAGCCCGGGAGCAGGAGCAAGCCCTGCAGCGGCAGCATAAGCTCCTATGCGCCGCCCGGGATTGCCTGGCCAGCGCGGAGCAGGCTCTGAAAGCCCGGCATATCGACCCGGTGCGCTCCCGGTTTGATTTCTACGCCGATGCCCTGGAGGATGCTCTGGGAGCAAAGGTGGCTCTGGATAAGGATTTTGGCCTTTACCTGCAGGAAAAGGGCGCCCAGTACCCGGACCGGCACCTCAGCGCCGGCCAGCGGGCGGTGGTGGCCCTGTGCCTGCGCCTGGCGCTGCTGGACAATCTGTACCCCGGGGACAAAGGGCCTATTATTCTGGATGATCCCTTCGTATTTTTGGACGGGGAGCATCTGGAAAAGGCCAAGGCCCTGGTGCGCCAGCTGTCGGAGCATTGGCAGATTCTGTATTTTACCTGCCACGAAAGCCGAACTATTTGATATTTTGCCCGGAATATGCTATAATCCTCCCACAAGCTACTGTGGGAGGATTTTTTATGAGCATTGTGGTCATTGGCGCAACCTTTGTGGACATTAAGGGCTTTCCCAACGATACCTATATCCCCACCGGGCGCAATGCCGGCCGGGTGGAGTATATCCACGGCGGCGTGGCCCGCAATGTGGTGGAGGACATTGCCAACGCCGAGCTGCGGCCTACTTTTTTGAGCATCGTGGACGATACCCCCATGGGCGCGGCGGTGATGCAAAAGCTGAAAAACCATAAGGTAGACACCCAATATATCCTCTCCCGGCCCGACGGCATGGGTACCTGGCTGGCGGTGTTCGACAAGACCGGCGAGGTGGCCGGCTCTATCTCCAAGCGGCCCAATCTTCTGCCCCTGCTGCAGCTTTTGGAGGAGCGGGGCGATGAGATCTTCTCCCAGGCCAGCAGCGTGGTGCTGGAGGTGGATATCGACAAGGTGATCGTAAAAAAGGTATTCGAGCTGGTCAAGAAGCACGGCCTGAAGATCTTCGCCCTGGTGTCCAATATGAGCATCGCCCTTCAGCGGCGGGACTTTTTAATGGGCTTCGACTGCTTCATCTGCAACCAGCAGGAGGCGGGCATGCTGTTTCTGGACGATTATTCCGGCCTTTCCCCGGAGGAAATGGTGGAGATATTGGCCCAAAAGGTGGATCAGGCGGAGATCCCCGCCATGGTGGTCACCATGGGCGGCCAGGGCGCGGTGTACGCCGATCTTACCGGCCGCAAGGGCATCTGCCCGGCAAGAAAGGTGCAGGTAAAGGATACTACCGGCGCCGGCGATGCCTTCTGCGCAGGCGTTTCCATCGGCCTTACCTACGGCAAGGAGCTGAATGACGCCATCGAGATCGGCTCTATGCTGGCCGCTTCCGTGATCACCTCTTCGGAGAACGTCTGCCCCCGCTTCCAGCCTGCCGAGCTGGGGCTGGACATAGAAATTGACAATTGACAATTGACAGTTGACAATTTTGCCCCGCTGCGCCCGTTGGAAAGCCTTAGGGCAAATGACAGCGGGGTTACCGAAACGGACACCCGGGGACGGTGCCCCTACATTCCGCCATCGTAGGGCGGGGGCTTGCCCCCAACCTGGCGATACGATTGCAATTGGCAGACATTCGGCGGGAGCAAGCCCCCGCCCTACAGCTACAAATAGATCCGGCGGATTTGTGGGCAAAAACGCAAAGAAAAACTTGACAGAAAGCGTTTGCGGTGGTATACTAGTCGGCGTGATGGTGCTTCTGGCACCTGTGACTGCATGGGCCCTTAGCTCAGTTGGTTAGAGCCTCCGGCTCATAACCGGATAGTCCCGGGTTCGAATCCCTGAGGGCCCACCACGCATACAATAAGGCTTTCGCCTTTTCATATAGGGGTATAGCTCAATTGGTAGAGCGGCGGTCTCCAAAACCGTAGGCTCAGGGTTCAAGTCCTTGTGCCCCTGCCAGAAAAAGGCTCTGATTGTGATACAATCAGAGCCTTTTTCAACGAAATAAATCCCTTGCGGGATTTGTGAAATTGCCTTCGGCAGTGAAATATTGCTTCGCAATGTGAAATGTGCTGCGGCACATAGGGATTTATTTCATTTCACTTGATGCGCAAGCATCAAATTTCACAATTTGCAAAGTAAATTATTTCACCGTGAGCGCAAGCGAACGATTTCACTGAATAAACAAAGGCTCTGTGGTCGCTGACAATCAGCTACCACAGGGCCTTTTAATTTATACATTTTAACGAAAGGCCGGCCTGCCCAGCGGGCAGGCAAGAAACATGCCGGGGGCATGTTTCTTAGGCCGTGGGAAAGTCCATTGGCAACCGATGGCAATCTGTAAGATTGTTAGCGGTTGCCAATTATTGGTTGTAGCAGCCTTTCTTGGAGACAGTAGAACGTCCCCTTGTCTCCTGTCTCCTGCTTTTTGTGTGCGAAGATATGGCTTATTGCTTAAAGAAATTTTTAAGTAGATCTTCAATCGGATAAGTCTTTGTAGTCAGGAGTACGCCGCGTTTATTAAATGTATCTTTCTGTGTAACAAATGTTGTGTCGACGGTCCGTTCTTTGCCGCACTTTCGGCATGTGCAGAACAACGTAACTTTTGTGCTGGTATGTCGTATAATATTATCGTTGTTAGGATCTTTTCCGGAGGAGATTTGCTCTCCTATCTCTTTATAAGTAACATGATCGGGGTAGGTATACTTCTCTCCACATTCGCAGTAAATTGTTTGGAATCGAGCTACTTCGCTCTTGGCACAATACCAAAAGTAGAAACAGACAACCGCCAAAACAATTAGAATCATGCCAAGAGATTCTATAAAGCCAATGTTTGTCAAGCCGCCGAGAACTGCTAAAACAATAGCAGACCCTAAGCAGCCTAAGGCTGCCAGTTTAGCAGTATCCTTCTTTTCCTTTGCTTCCTTTACGGAAGCGGGTTTTTTGAACATAGCGCGTAAGTTAAAATTCATGTTGTTCCTCTCCTTTTATTTTTTGGACAATCTAATTATATGACAACCTGTCATAATAGTCAAGATAAAATATGACATAATGTCATTGGTGATATTATGCAAAACAGATTAAGAACATTGCGAAAGAGCAGAGGGTATACACAGATTTCTCTGCAAATGCACACGGGGATTGAGCAGGCGCTTCTCTCCAAGTTTGAGAATGGAGAAAGGATTCCTCCTACAGAGACGCTTTTGCGATTGGCGGAGTTCTACAATGTGAGCATCGACTATATTTTGTGTCGTACCGACAAACCGGAAATTAACAAGTAATTTTGAACGATACAGGGAATCCGTCCGTAGTGACAAAGGGCCAATTCTATTGCCCCTGGTCTTCCCCAAAAACACAAAACCAAAAGGGAACAAAATAACCGTCCTGTGTCTTCTCTATCTAGTTAGGCTCGGGAGGAAGCCTGGACAGATGGGAAAAGTCAGATTTCTGCCCGCGTTCCTCATCCGTCAGCCCTATGGGCTGACACTTTCTAGAAATCATGGGGTTTTTGATTCGCTGCGCGTAGCACCACCCCGGGGGAAGGGATTGGGCGCGGGGGATGATTCTTTATCTGGACGCACTGCTGAAGCCCAATAAAATCTCTCAGCGTTGCCTTGACGGCGCAAGGTGGGCGTGTTACAATTATTTTAACAGCTACAGGCAAAGGAGGCGTTTTTATGGGTTATCTTCCTAAGCAAGTGCGGGGCGAGCAGGGGCTGCTCAACGGCTGGGGCCGTTGGGAGCATCCCGACGGCACGGTTTTTGAGGGCCAGTGGAAAGACGGCATCCCCCAGGGGAAAATAACCGCGACCTATCCCGGCGGTGAGGTTTACGAAGGGGAATTCCGAAAGGGCCTGCGCTGGGGCAATGGGGTATATACCGGGCCCAGGGGTGAGCGCTACGAAGGGCAGCACAAACATGGCCTTCGCTGGGGCCGTGGCCGTGAGGTATTCCACGATCATTCCGCTTATGAAGGCAAATGGAGCCGGGATATGGCCCACGGCTGGGGCGTTTCTACCTGGCCCAGCGGCGAAAGCTATACCGGCCTGCGTTACAACGGCCGCTTTACCGGCTGGGGCAGCTATACCGACGCCGCGGGAAAGCGCCATAGGGGCCTATGGTACAACGGAAAGCTGCTGTTTCACAAAAATGTCCCCGCCCCCGGCAGCGCCTATATGTTTACCGGCCACGGCGTGCGGCAATATGTTCGCTATCGCTATGAAGGAGATTTTCTCAACGGCCTTTGGCACGGAAAGGGCATCACGGATTGGGACGACGGCTGCCACTACGAGGGAGAGTACCGAAACGACGAAAGGCACGGCTACGGTATTATGGTCTATCCCAACGGCGTTTGCTACGAGGGCCAGTGGCAATTCGGTAAGCGGCACGGGCACGGCAAATATACCAGCGCCAAGCATGATTTTGAGGGAGAATTTGTGGAGGGAAAACGCCACGGCTATGGCGTTAACCGCTATGCAAACGGCAATGTCTATGCCGGATATTATGAAAACGATCAACGCCACGGCAAATGCGTATACACCTTTGCGTGCGGCGATGTTTTGGACGGATATTTTGAAAGAGACAAAGCCCATGGCAGCTGCGTTTATACCTATGCCGACGGCACCCGTATGGTCTGCACCTACGAAATGGGAGAAATCGTGGGCCAGGGAGAAAAACGCTACAGCGACGGCAGCATCTATATAGGCGAGCTTGACCACCGGGGCTGCCGCCACGGCCAGGGCGTGCTGACCCAGGCGGACGGAACTGTTCAGGCCGGCTGGTTTGAAAAGGATGAATTTATCGGCCCGGAGCCGCCCCGGGAAAATGCTGAATAGCCAAAGCGCCTCCGATTTTTGGAGGCGCTTTTTGCATATGGGAAAGCCGTCGCTTTTTGGGGGGATTGCCTTTTGGCTGCGGCGGTGGTATAATTTAACCAATAAAAAACCCTGGAGGGATCGTATGGAGCTTACCATCGAAGGTCTGAAAAAGAGTTACCGGCGCCAGCAGGTGCTGTGTGATATTTGCCTTAGCGCCCAAAGCGGCAGCTGCATCGCCATTTTAGGCGCCAACGGCAGCGGTAAATCTACCCTGCTTTCCATATTGGCGGGGGTGCAGAAGCCGGACGGCGGCAGCTTCGCCATAGACGGCAAGCAGCTGTTTTCCGACGAAAGCCTGCGCAGCCGCCTGGTGGGCTATGTGCCCCAGGGCACGCCCCTGATCCCGGAGCTTACCGCCCGGGACAATCTGGCGCTGTGGTACAGCCGCAAGGAGCTGGAGCAGGAGCTGCAGGGGGGCATCCTTGCCATGCTGGGCATTGGGGAGTTTATCGGCAAGCGGGTAAGCAAGCTTTCCGGCGGCATGAAAAAGCGGCTTTCCATCGGCTGCGCCATGGCAAAGCGCCCCCCGGTGCTGCTGCTGGACGAGCCTACCGCCGCGCTGGATCTGCAATGCAAGCAGGATATCGCCGCCTATCTGCGCGCCTACCGGCAAAGCGGCGGCATCGTGCTGCTTACTACCCACGAAGAATCGGAGCTGAAGCTTTGCGACAGCTGGTACATCTTGAAAAACGGCCGCTTAACGCCCTACCAATACGATGGCGACCTGCAGCGGCTGACGGAGAGCCTGTAATATGGGAAAATATACCTTGATCCAACTCAAGCGCCTGGGCAAGGCGCTGGTTTGGGCTGTGCCTGCCATGGCGCTGCTTACGGTATGCCTGGTGCTGGGCGCTATGGCTATGCTGGCCGGGCAAAGCCAGGAGGATAGCCGCACGCGGTTTCCCATCGGCATCGTAGGCATCCCGGACAGCGGCATGCTCCGCCTGGGCCTGAGCGCCATTGAAAGCCTGGACGATCTGGGCTTTGCCGTAGATATGCAGGAATTTTCCGAGGAAGAGGCCGAAGCCGCCCTGGAAAGCGGCCAGATCAATGCCTACGCCGTGATCCCGCCGGGGTTTGTCAGCGCTGCCAACCGGGGGGAGATCCTTACCATCCGCTATATTACCAAAGCCAACGCCGGCGGCATGAACACCCTGTTTCAGCAGGAGGTCACCGCCATTATCTCCCGGCTGCTGCTGCAATCCCAAAAAGCCAGCTTTGGCGCTTACGCGGCCCTGGAGCCTTATATCGGCCATGAGGAGGCCAACCGGGTGCTCAATGAATTCAGCGAGGAGCTGGCCCAGTACATATTTTTGCGCAACCGCACCGGCCAGGTAGAGCTTTTGGGCGTGGGGGATGCCCCGGGCTTTGCCGAATATATGGCCTGCGGCCTGGCGGTGACTCTGGCGCTGATGGCGGCGCTGAGCTTTGCCCCTATGTCGGTGCTGCAAAACGCGGGGGTGAATATCCTGCTGCGCAGCCGTGGCCGCAGCGACATCGGCCAGAGCCTGATAGACTACCTGGTGCTTTTCGCCGGAGAGGTAGTGTGCCTTGCCGTGCTGCTGCTGGGAGTAAGCCTGGCCATTCCCCAGATCAAGCTATCCATGCTGCCTATGCTGCCCATTGCCGCAATGGTGGCTGCCCTGGCCTTTCTTTGCTATAGCTGGATGCGCCAGCTGCTGGGGGGCGTGCTGCTGTATTTCTTTACGGCGCTGGCCATGGCCCTGGTTTGCGGGTGCATGTACCCGGTTTGGTTTTTCCCGGAGAGCATCCAGCGCCTGGCGGCTGTGCTGCCCGGGGGCATGGCCCGGCAATACCTTACCGATTTTGCTTCCGGCCGCTCCGGCAGCGCCCTTTGGGGCTTGCTGGGCTACAGCGCTGCCTTTCTGGCCCTGGCTCTGGTGGGCCGGGTGCGGCGCATCCGCGCTGGGGAGGTGGGCGCATGAGTAAGCCTTTTGCTTTTGTATGGCTGCTGGGCAAGCGGCTGCTGCGCCGGCCCGGTTTTCTGGTGCTGCTGGCGCTGATTCCTCTGCTCACCCTGGGCTACGCCGCGGGGACAAAGGGGGATGCGGGTGTGGTCACCGTGGCTCTGGCCAGGGATGACCAAGCCGACCCTCTGGCCAAAGCAACTATGGAAGCCCTGCCGGAAAGCTCGGAGCTGATCCGCTTTGTGCTGTGCGACAGCCGGGCGGAGGCCGCCGACAAGGTGCGCTACGGCAAGGCCGACTGCGCCTGGGTGTTCCACGCCGGGATGGAGGAAAATGTAAAGAAATTCCTGCGCACCCGCTCGGCCAAGGATGCCTTTGTGACGGTTTACCAGCGGGAGGAAATGCCCCTGCTGACCCTGGCCCGGGAGCGGCTGAATATGAGCGTATACGAGGCTATGGTGCGCCAGCTGTACCTGGCCCGGCTGCCGGAAGAAAGCCAGGCCATGGCCCAGCTTTCTGAGCAGGAGAAGCTGGCCTTCTGGGAAAACACCCAGATCCCCGGAGAGCTTTTTGCCTACACCCAGGTAGACGGCTACTCCCAGCCGGAAAGCCACCTGGCTTCCCCGGTTAGAGGCCTGCTGGCGGCCATCGTGCTGCTGGGCGGCCTGGGCAGCAGCATGTACCACAAGCGGGATGAGCAATCTGGCACTTTCCGCTACCTCCCCTACCGCCTGGCCTGGCTGCCGGAGCTGGTAGGCGGGCTTTGGACCTGCCTGGCGCTGAGCCTGGCGGCTGTGGCCGCCCTGGCGGTAACGGGCATGGGCGTGGCCTGGTACAAGGAGCTTTTGTGCGCCCTGGGGCTGGCCCTGGCCTGCGTTTGCTTCTCTATGGCCCTTTCCCGGCTGCTAAAGCCCCTGAGCGCCCTGGCCGGGGCGCTGCCGGTGGTTACGGTGGCCGCGCTGGTATGCTCGCCGGTGTTCCTTACCCTGAATCCTTTGAAGCCGGTAAGCTACCTGATGCCCCTGAGCCACTATCTTTGGGCCATTACCGATTTCTCCCGGCTGGGCTGGCTGGCCGTATACAGCGCGGTGTGCTTCGCCCTGGCCCGGATCCCCAGGGGAAAGGGTTAAGGAAATTTGGGGGTCAAAACCCAAACTGGCCCTATTTTTAAGGCGTATTTTGGTACTGTATTTATTGCCAGACGGTGCTATAATGAGCCCATCTTGATTTTGCGGGCAGGGTTTTCCCCTTTGCCCCAGGGAGGCAGCATTATGCAGCACAAGCAGGCAATTTCTACCCGGCGGATCGTATTTACCGCCCTGATGGCAGCGCTTACCATGGTCAGCGCTACCCTGCGCATCCGTATCCCCATTACCGTAGGCGGCCAGGCGGCTTTCCACCTGGGCAATACCCTTTGCGCTCTGGACGGCATTTTGCTTGGCCCCTGGCTGGGCGGCCTGGCTTCCGGCCTGGGCTCCGCGCTGTATGACATCCTGCTGGAGCCGGCCTATATGTCCGAATGCTGGATCACCTTCCTTACCAAAGGCGCTTACGGCCTGGTGGCCGGGCTGGTGATGCGCTCTCTGCCCAAAAAGTGGGGCGTGTACCTGAAGGCCTTGGCAGCTACCGTTGCCGGCGCGGTTACCTACGCGGTGCTGTACCTTTCCAAGAGCTATTTCTACAGCGGCATGCTGATGCAGGGCCTGAGCGCCGAAACCGCCTGGCTGGGTGTGGTAGGCAAGCTGCCTGCTACCGCCTTTAACGCCGCCGTGGCCATCATCGGCGCGCCGCTGCTGGCAGTGGCCATCCGCAAGGCTCTGGACAAGAGCCACCTGAGCATATAAAAAATAAGCTTGCCCCTCAGGGCAAGCTTATTTTCATTTTGCAGCAAACAAAAAGGCACCGCAGATTGAAGATTGAAGAGTTAAGAGTTAAGATAGGGAAATCTTCACTCTTCACTCTTAAATCTCCACTCTCCATATCCGTCCGCTATGTTATATCTTATATCTTATGTTCATTTTCCCTCAGGTAATTTGCCGGGCCTTGGCGGTACAGATCGCCGCCGTGGGCATCCAAAATAACCGTAAGGGGCATATTCTCCACCCGGAGCTTGCGCACGGCTTCACAGCCCAGATCCTCCCAGGCTACGGTCTCCACGCTTTGAATGCACCGGGCCATCAGCGCCCCGGCGCCCCCCAGGGCTGCCAGGTATACGCTGCCGGTTTCCGCCACGGCTTGCTTCACTTCTTCGCTGCGCTCTCCCTTGCCGATCATTACCCGGTTGCCCAGGCGCAAAAGCCGGGGGGAAAAGCCGTCCATCCGGCAAGAGGTGGTAGGCCCGGCCGCGCCGATGATCTGCCCCGGCTGCTCCGGGGTAGGGCCTACATAGTAAATTGCGCTGCCCTCAATGGGAAAGGGCAGGCTTTCCCCGGCGTCCAGGGCCTGAGTCATGCGGATATGGGCCTGATCCCGGGCGGTATACACCGTGCCGGAAAGCAAAACGGTATCCCCGGCGCGCAGGGCTGCAAGGTCGGCAGCGGCGCAGGGTACGGTAATTTTATGCTCCATGTCAGATCTCCTCCGTAGCTCTGCGGGTAACATGGCAGGATACATTTACCGCCACAGGAAGCCCCGCCACATGGGTGGGCATGCTCTCAATGGCCAGGCCCAGGCAGGTGGTCTTGCCGCCGAAGCCCTGAGGGCCGATGCCCAGGGCGTTGACCTCGGCCAAAAGCTCCCGCTCCAAGGCGGCATAATAGGGGTCGGGGTTGGGCGTATCCAGCGGCCGCAGCAGCGCCTTTTTGGCAAGGCAGGCCACCTTGTCGAAGCTGCCGCCTACGCCAATGCCCAAAATCACCGGCGGGCAGGGGTTTGGCCCGGCGGCGCGCACCGTATCCACAACGAATTTTTTAAAGCCCTCTACCCCATCGGCAGGCTTGAGCATGGCCAGGCGGCTCATATTCTCGCTGCCAAAGCCCTTGGGGGCAACGGTAATGCGGCAGGTTTCCCCGGCGGTCAGATGCACGGTAATGGCGGCGGGGGTGTTATCCCCGGTGTTGCCCCGGCGCAAGGGGTCGGCCACCATGCTTTTGCGCAGATACCCCTGGGTATAGCCCTGGCGCACGCCCTCATGGATGGCCTGCTCAAAATCTCCCTGGATATGCACATCCGTACCCAGCTCCACAAACACGCAGGCCATGCCCGTATCCTGGCAGATGGGCAGGCAGCTTTGGGATGCTACGCTAAGATTCTCCTGGAGCAGGCTCAGGGTGTTTTGGGCCAAGGGCCAGGGCTCCCGGCTGCGGGCTTCGGCCAAAGCCTGGGCCACATCCCGGGGCAGCTCCCGGTTGGCCCGGATGCACAGCCGGGCCACGGTATCGGTAATTTGCTGGGCGGTTACGGTTTTCATAGGTCTTCCCTCCCCTGTTTTTGCCAGTATACCACAAAAATCCGGCGGTTGCAATTGGGCGCGAATTGTTTTATAATAGAGTAAGATTTTTTCCGGGAGGGCTGACAATGAAAGCTTGGCAGCATTTTAAAACCATAACCCGCCACCGCAACCTGGTCATGCTGGGCTGCCTGCGGGTGGGCCTTGTGTGGCAGGGTCTGACCCACGATCTTTCCAAATACAGCCCTACAGAGTTTTGCATCGGCGTAAAATACTACCAGGGTACCCGCTCCCCCAACGCCGCCGAGCGTGAGGAAAACGGCTACAGCCAGGCCTGGATGCACCATAAGGGCCGCAACCGCCACCACTACGAATACTGGACGGATATGAGCCGGGCCTCCGGGCAGTACGAAGCTGTGCCCATGCCCAGAAAATACCTGGTAGAAATGGTCATGGACCGCCGGGCCGCCTGCATCGTCTACCAGGGCGAGCGCTATACCGACGGCTCTGCCCTGGAATATTTTGACAAGAGCCGGGAGAAATCGCTGATGCATGAGCAGACCAAGCGGGAGCTGCGGTATCTGCTTACCATGCTCAAAGAGCAGGGCGAAGAAGCTACTTTCCGCTATATGAAGCAAAGCGTTCTCAAAGGCAAACCCTTCCCCTGGGAAGAGGAATAAAGAAAACTTTTCAGGGCATCCTATTTTTGCGGAAGAAATCGAGAAATATGGAAAAAAGTTCTTGACTTTTTCCCCATTTTGGGTATAATAATACCCGTGCCACAACGGAGTCGCAACGATACAGAGGATTAGTGTAACGGTAGCACACCGGACTCTGACTCCGTTCGCGGGGGTTCGAATCCCTCATCCTCTGCCAAAAATCGACATTCTTCGAAAGAAGGATGTCGATTTTTACTTATTACCTCTTCACTCTTCACTCTTCACTAAAATCCGGGAGTCGATTTTTGGCAAGTAATAAGTAATAGTGAATAGTGAATAAGTGCGGTGGCGTTTCGCTTTGGCGAAACGCTAATTCTAATTATATTGCAAATCTTTGTTGCTTCCGCTATAATAAAAATATCCTTTTTGTGAGGTGGAAGTTATGGCAGACAGTCCGTTGCTTGTAAAGTCAAAAGCATTTGCACTTGATATTATTCGGGTATGTAACGAGATTAAACAAAGCAAAAGAGAAAGTGTACTAACCAACCAGTTAATTCGGTCGGGAACAAGCATAGGGGCAAATATTCGCGAAGCCTTTTATGCCCACGGAAGGGCGGACTTTATTGCCAAGTTGCAGATTGCACTGAAAGAATGTTCAGAAAGCGAATACTGGCTGGAATTATTGATTGAAAGTGGCTATTATAATGATGATACAATTCTCAACCGATGCATTGAAATAAAGCGTATTTTGATTTCCTCAATCAATACAGCGAAGGAGAAATCACAAAAATGAAACTCAATAATGATTTTTCTATTCGTGAAGCCGTCGCATCTGATGCGGCTGCAATTTGGCGGCTCAATTGTAGTGAGATGGGATATCAATATCCTTTGGATGATACTGCACAAAACATAACGAAGCTTCTCCGCAGCAGCGCTGATAAAATCTTTGTGGCGGTTTATGATGGTTCTGTCGTTGGTTATGTACATGCAAATGATTATGACGTTTTGTATGCACCACATATGAAAAACATTATGGGCATAGCAGTATCTAGCGAACACAAACAGCAGGGTATTGGAAGAGCATTGCTTCAACAAGTCGAGCATTGGGCCTGCAAAACTGGCGCAGCTGGCATCCGGTTGGTATCCGGTGCATCCAGAACGGATGCCCACGAATTCTATCGCCGCTGTGGTTATTCCGGTGGTAAAGAACAATTGAATCTAAAGAAGATATTTTGAAACAGAATAAGCAATATCTATTTAGTTCAAACGCAAAATTGATCCGGTGTTGCTGAACTGGAATGCTAAAAAACGTTGCAGCTCTAAGATTTTCTCTTTTTGATTTTCTAAAAAAGCCATTTATAATATGCATTAAGTTCAATACTGCCAAAAAATCCCCGACCGCTTACGCGGTTGGGGATTTTTTTGCAGCGGATAAGGGATTCGAAAGGGCGGCACCAGTGCGCACACTGGTGCAAAAATTGAGAGCTGGCGAGGGGTTTAGGCCGTGGGAGAATCCATTGGTTTCGGGACGCAGCCCTTGTGGCTGTGGACGGAAACCACTTTGGGATGAAGAAAGGTTCGTCGGAACCGGCATCTTGATTCAATCGAATGCCTCTTTTTTTATTTTCATAAAATAGTGCTTGACATTATACCTACTCTAACCTTTATACTAAGTGCAGAAAGGAGGCGGACATATGAATATCAAGGCCGCAGAGGAGTTGTCGGGTGTATCCCGGCAGAATATTAGGTTTTATGAGCGGGAGGGTTTGCTGAATCCAGACAGAAATCCGGAGAACGATTACCGGGAATACCGGCAGGAGCATATTGATACTTTGAAGAAGATACGGGCCATGCGTATGCTGGATATGCCGCTGGATCAGATCAAACAGGTTCTGGATGGCTCCATAAGCCCGGCAACGGCAGCGAAGGAACAAATTCAAAGGCTGAAAGCACAGCAGGAACAGCTCATTGCCGCCATCCGGTTTTGCGAGGAATGGAGCACATTCCAAACTATGGAAGCTGTGAATGTGGACGAGATGATCAGCCGCATGGAATCTCCCGAAAATGCACAGAGCATGTTCCAAAAATGGGTTGAGGATTACCGCAAGGTGGTTCTCGCAGAAGAGAAAAAGCTGTTTACATTCATTGCGGATAATGCAGTAACGAATGCAAGGGAATTCACCGATGCGCTGTTTGCCTATGCAGAAAAGAATAGTCTGAATCTGGTAATCACAAAAGAGAGTATGTACCCGGAATTTACCATCGATGGAATCGAGTACACGGCAGAGCGGATATATAACGCTGTGCGCGGAATCCCCGTGGCCACCATCCGGTGCAAGGTAAAGTATCCGGAGGATTTTGAACCGGATGTGCTGGAAAATCGAAAGAAATTAATGAAGCTGCTGAATCTCGGGTGGTGGATAATCCCTATAGTCGCAGTGATATTTATCGTGTTAATGGGCAGAAATGTATCCAGTCCTCTGGAACGCTGGCTGATGGGGCTTAGCCTGGCCGCTCTGGTTGCGGTGGCACTGTTCCGGACATGGCTGTTCCATTTTAATGAAAAGCAATGATCGCGTTTTTTCGCGAATGTCTCTGCACCTGCTGTTTGGGGTAGCAAGAGCGGATGAGGAACTCATGGATTTCCCCTTATGCCGATGATGCCATATGGTACTTAATAATACCAAAAGCGGTGTTCTGGCGGCGAATGGACAGAGATAACCGAATTTGAATCCTTCATCCGATCACCCAAAAGGGTTGTGGCTTTTAGGCAAAATAAATCCTTTGCGGGATTTGTGAAATACGCTTCGGGCGTGAGTGGATTTATTTCATTTGTAACCCCGCCTTTAATATAAGTTGCGGTTTTTTCCTTTTATGGTATAATAAGGAAAAGGCGGTGATTGTATGATCCATGACGACAAACTCAAAATTGCAAGGCATAATTTTGCGTTAGCGGCAGAAGAATTTGGTTTTCAGTTTGAGAGTCCGTTCTCTCTTTCTAATGGAATTGAGGCGTTTGGATATATTTCAAACTACGGAAGCAAGAACGGTGTTGTTGTATGCCTTATGTCCCCACCCGATTTTTTGACTGATAATGCAGTTGCCGATTGGTGCAAGGAAAATAACTGTTTTTGTTCTTTCTTAAACATCGAATTGATAAGCGGAGCATATAAACGGTCATATTTCCGGGAGTTGCTCCGTGATTGGGGCAAATATTAGCTGATAACATTGAAAATGCACCCCCTTGACCTAAAGGGGGTGCATTTGTATCAAAACTAGGGCCAGTCTTTATAATAAGAGGCCAGCCACTGCACCTCTTGCAGGGAACGGAGCTATCTGTTCTGTTGGAGATGTGCTTGTCAGACGGAATGAATATATGCATTCTTTACGCCCATTGAATCGTAAAAGTGAAATATCCTCCGGATGTGAAATAATGACCCGCGGTCATTGTGAAGTATTCGGTGTTCCACCGAATGTGAAATAAATCCCTAATACGCCGCAGCGTATTTCATAGCGGCAGCTATTTCATAATGCGGAGCGTTATTTCACAAATCCCGCAAGGGATTTATTTCGTTGAAAAGAAACACCGTTTGTCTGGTAGACAAACGGTGTTTCTTTTCTGGAGCAGGGTGCTTCGAATCGATTTGCATTTTCGCCCCTTGGGCGAAAATTATAGTGTCGCTGCCGTCCAGCCGTCAGCGAGCAGGTGTGCCCCGGACACCTGCATTTAGATTGGTTCGGTTCCCTGCCTGCGGCAAAAATAAAAGACACCCTTCACGGGTGTCTTTTATTTTTGGAGCAGGGTACGGGAATCGAACCCGCCTTCACGGCTTGGGAAGCCGTTGTATTACCAATATACGAACCCTGCGTTTTGGCTGTAAGGGCATTATAGCAAAGTAATGGGAAAATTTCAACTGTTTTTTGTCGATAAAATCCCTGCGGCTGGGGAAAAATATGGTTGCAAAATCCTTGCGGGCGTGCTATAATACGGCGTGTGTCCTTGTGGCGCAGCCTTTTTATGTATTGGGATGTAGCCAAGCGGTAAGGCACCAGACTTTGACTCTGGCATTTCGTAGGTTCGAATCCTGCCATCCCAGCCAAATATTTGACCCGCTAGCTCAGTTGGCAGAGCAATTGCCTTTTAAGCAATGGGTCTGGAGTTCGAATCTCCAGCGGGTCACCAAAAAGAGGAAGATACCATTCGGTATCTTCCTCTTTTTGCTTC
>JAFSBW010000024.1 GCA_017437095.1 Oscillospiraceae bacterium | reverse complement strand
GCTTCGCAAGGCATTTTGACTTACTGCGCAAACCGCCCTCTACCGTACCACCTGTACGCCGACGAGTGCGGTTTGCTTGTCTTTGTGGCTTTCTCGACCTCTGACAGTCTGTCGAAAAATACTTTTTCGACAGACTGAAAGATGAGCTTCGGCTCATCTTTTTTCTTTAGTCTGCCTTTAGCCCGGGGGTGTAAGATATAGAAAACCCGGAAAGGAGCGCTTATGACCGCCCAAACTGTATTTCGCCGGTATGAACTGAAATACCTGCTGACCCAGGGCCAGGTGGATGCCGTAATGCAGGCTATGCAGCCGCATATGCAGCCCGACCCTTACGGACAGACTACCCTGCGCAATATTTACTATGACACGCCGAACTACCGCATTATCCGCGCCTCCCTGGAAAAGCCCGTTTACAAAGAAAAGCTGCGCCTGCGCAGCTACCGGCCGGCCCAGGGGGAGGATACGGTTTTTGCGGAGCTGAAAAAGAAATATAAGGGCGTAGTGTATAAGCGCAGGCTTCCTATGGCCTACGGGCCTGCCCTGCAATGGCTCAGCGGCGGCGCTTTCCCCGGAGAAAAGCCCCAGATTGCCCGGGAGATCGATTATTTTCTGGCCTTTTACCGGGAGCTTGCCCCGTCCATGTTTCTTTCCTACGACCGCCAGGCGTTCTTTGCCGCTGACGGCTCCGGCTTTCGCGTCACCTTTGACACGAACATTCTGGCCCGCAGGGAGGAAATCTGCCTGGGCGCTCCCGTATACGGCGCGCCCATCCTGCCGGAGGGAAAGGTGCTGATGGAGCTGAAATGCCCCGGGGCTATGCCCCTTTGGATGGCTCACGCACTATGCCGGGAGGGCTTGGTAAAAACCCCCTTTTCCAAATACGGCCAGGCCTACCGGCGTTTCATTTATCCAAAATACCAGGAGGTAGCTCAAAATGTCCAATATCTTCCGAGGTCTGTTTGACAGCGACCTTACCCAAGTGATCCGCTTATCCGATTTTCTGCTATGCCTTGCCGTTGCTCTGGCGCTGGGGTTTGTGATCGCCCTGGCGTATATGCTGCGCAGCCGCTACACCAAAAGCTTTGTAACTACCCTTGTCCTGCTGCCGGCGGTAGTGTGCGTGGTGATCATGATGGTCAACGGCAATGTAGGCGCGGGCGTAGCCGTGGCCGGTGCTTTCAGCCTGGTGCGCTTTCGCAGTGTGCCGGGTACTGCCCGGGAGATCTGCGCTTTGTTCTTCGCCATGGCCGCAGGGCTGATGGCGGGCATGGGCTATTTGGCCTATGCCGGGATCTTCACCCTGGTGCTGTGCCTGGCGTTTGTGCTGCTCTCCTTTGTGGATCTGGGATCACGGCGGAATGCCGCCCGGTATAAGACCCTTACCGTTACCGTCCCGGAGGATCTAAGCTACCCGGATGCTTTTACCGACATTTTTGCCCAGTATACCAAAAGCTGGGAGCTTGTGCGGGTAAAGACTACCAACATGGGCTCGCTGCTGCGGCTTAGCTACCAGATCACTTTGGCCGACTGCGCCAAGGAAAAGGAAATGCTGGATCAGCTGCGCTGCCGCAACGGCAACCTGGAGATCAGCCTGGCCAGCCAGGAAATGGGCGCCGCCGAGCTGTAAGGAGGAAACGCCATGAAACGATTATTTGCCCTTGCCCTGGCAGCAGCGCTTTTGCTCAGCGGCTGCGGCAAGGATGGCCCCATCATTGCCGAAACTACCTCCCCCTCCCCTACCGCTTCCGGCGCGGATTTTTCCCAAGCCCAGGGCGAAATGTTTTCCGCCCGGGATCTGCGGGCAGAGTTTGACGAAAGCGCCGCCGTTCGCATCACCCTGGAGGGAAGCACCGCCCGGGCAAGCTCCAACAGCGTAAAAATTTCCGGCTCTAGGGTGCAGATCACCCAGGAAGCCACCTACCTGATCTCCGGCACGCTGGATGACGGCATGCTCATAGTCGATGCTCCGGATTCCGCCAAAGTGCATCTGGTTTTCCGGGATGCCCACATTACCAGCACCACCTGCGCGGCGCTGTACATCCTCCAGGCGGACAAGGTCGTGCTTACTCTTGCGCCGGGCAGCGATAACAGCCTGCGCAGCACCGGCGGCTTCCAGGCGCTTGACGGCAACAATATCGACGCCGCGCTTTTTTCCAAGGAAGACCTGAGCATTAACGGCAGCGGCAGCCTGGCTGTCAGCAGCTATGAAGGCCACGGCATCGTTTGTAAGGACGATCTGGTGGTCGCAGGGGGCCAGCTGCAAATCGAAGCGGCCTCCCATGCCATGGATGCCAACGACAGCATCCGCTTTGCTTCTGCCCAGCTTTCCGCCACCGCCGGAAAGGACGGGCTGCACTGCGAAAACAGCGACGATGCTTCCCTGGGCTTTGTGTATATTCAAAGCGGCAGCCTGGCCCTGCAGGCCGAGGGCGACGGCATCAGCGCCGGCAGCTACCTGCACATTGCCGGCGGAGAGTTTGAGATCACTTCCGGCGGCGGCAGCGAAAACGGCCAAAAGCAAGCCTCGGATAACTGGGGCGGCTTTATGGGCGGCGGTCATGGCGGCGGCCCTGGGGGAAGGCCCGGCAGCCGTCCGGAGGAAACCGGCACTTCTGAGGAAAGCTCCACCAGCATGAAGGGGCTCAAAGCCGCCGAGCTGCGGGTTGACAGCGGCAGCTTTACCCTCAACTGCGCCGATGATGCCCTGCACAGCAACGGCTCTATGACCGTAAACGGCGGCGATTACCAAATTGCCACCGGCGACGATGCCCTGCACGCCGAGCAAACTCTTACGGTAAACGGCGGAGATATCCAGATCAGCACCAGCTACGAGGGTCTGGAAGCGCTGAATGTTTCCGTTTGCGGCGGTAACATTCGCCTGGCAGCCACCGATGACGGCCTGAACGCTGCCGGCGGCACAGACAGCAGCGGCTTTACCGGCGGCCGGGACGGGATGTTCGGCGGCCGTGGGCCCGGCGGGTCGGGAAATTCCAAAGGCAGCATCCTTATCTCCGGCGGCACACTGTATATCGAAGCCTCCGGCGACGGCATCGATGCCAACGGCTATATCGAGATCACCGGCGGCTATACTACCGTAGCAGGCCCTACCCAGGGCGACACCGCAACGCTGGACTATGATACCCAAGCGACCATCTCCGGCGGCACCTTTATCGGCACCGGCGCCTCCGGCATGGCCCAGACCTTCAGCAGCTCATCCCAGGGCGTGATCTCTGTTTCCGCAGGCAGCCAGGCCGCCGGAACACCCATCACCCTCACCGACGAAGCGGGCAATGTGATCATTTCCTATGCCCCGGAGCTTGCTTTCCAGGTTGTCATCCTCAGCACCCCGGATATGGTCAGCGGCCAGCGCTATAGCATTGCCGTAGGCGCTCAAAGTGGGGAATTTGAAGCAGAATAAGCAAAGAGCCATTGCGTTTTTCGCAATGGCTCTTTTGATATCAAGGCAGCGCTATTTTAGGCAGATCATCGGCCCAGGGGCTTTTCCATAACCAGGTTGGTAAGCCACATGCCCCGCTTTTGCACCTGCTGCTCCTTGCGCAGGATATAGCCCCGGTTTTCAAAGAAGGTGCGGGCGGTCAGGGAGGTATGGGTAGTTACCGAGCCGGTAGCCTTGGCTTCGATCTCCTCGCAAAGAGCAGTAGCTACGCCCTGGCCCTGGTGATCCTTATGTACATACAGCCGGTCCAGATAGCTGGTGCCCACCAGGTCCGCAAAGCCCAGGATCTTGCCGTCTTTTTCCGCCACTACCGTATAGTGGGCCAGGAAAGAAGCATCCCAAAGCTCCAGGTCGATATCTCCGTTGGCCCAGGCCTTCAGCTGGTTGCGGGGATAATCCTTGGCGTTGATGGTATGCACCGTATCGTAAAACAGCTGGGCCATCTGGCCAACATCCTCGCTGCGGTAGCGGCGAATGATAAAATCTCTTTCCATGTGGGTTTCCTCCCTATGTTGTTGGCTCTATTATATACCCGATGGGCGAAAAATTCAATGGATTGCTGAAAATTTATGCTTCCACATCCAGCGCTCTGCCAAACTGGGTCTCGTACAGCTCGGTGTAGATGCCGCCCAGCTTGACCAGGTCGCTGTGTACGCCCCGCTCGGCGATCACGCCGTCCTTGATGACCAAGATCTCATCCGCCGCCAGGATGGTAGACAGCCGGTGGGCAATGAGGATACTGGTACGCGAATGGATAATGGGGTCGATAGCTTCCTGGATCTTGCTTTCGGAAATGGAGTCCAGCGAAGCGGTAGCTTCGTCGAAAATGAACAGGGCCGGGTTTTTCAGCAGCACCCGGGCAATGGAGATGCGCTGTTTTTCGCCGCCGGAGAGCTTCAGGCCCCGGTTGCCCACGGGGGTATCCAGTCCCTTCTCCTGGCGCTGAATAAACTCCAGAATGTTGGCCTTTTCGCAGGCGGCAAACAGCTCTTCCTCGGTAGCATCGGGCTTGGCGTAGAGCAGATTCTCCCGGATGGTGCCGTTAAACAGGTAAGTTTCCTGGCTGACGATGCCCACGCTGTCCCGCAAAAATTCCAGGTCCAGCTTTCTGACATCCACGCCATCAAAGCTTACCGAGCCATCGCATACATCGTAGAGCCGGGGGATCAGGTTGATAATGGTACTCTTGCCGGAGCCGGAGGGGCCAACGATGGCAATGCTGGTGCCGGCTTTCAGGGTAAAGTCCACATCCTTCAGGATCTGGCGCTCCGGCTCGTAGGCAAAGCCTACATGGTCAAACCGCACCTCGCCCACGGCCTTTTCGGGGGTAATGGCATCGGGGTCGTTCTTAATGGTCACGGGCATATCCAGGTACTCAAAAATGCGGGTAAACAGCGCCATAGAGCGGATCCACTCTACCTGGATATTCAGCAGGGAGTTTACCGGGCCGTACATTCTGCCCAGCAGCGTTACCAGCACGGTAATATCGCCCACGGAGAGGGAGGAATCGTGCTTCATAATGAGAATGCCGCCTACCAGATACAGCAGCATAGGGCCGATGCTGGAAAAGGTCTTCACAATGACCATAAACCACTTGCCGGCCATGCTTTCTTTGATATTCAGCTTGATCATCCGGCGGTTTGCGCCCTCGTAGCGGTCGTATTCCTTCTGCTCCTGGCCGAAAAGCTTAACCAGCAGCTGGCCACTGACGGACAGCGTTTCGTTGAGGATGCCGTTGATCTGGTCGTTGCATTCCTGGCTCTCCTGGGTAAGCTCCCAGCGAGTCTTGCCTGCCCAGCGGGTGGGGATGGTAAACAGGGGGATCACCGCCGCGCCTACCAGGGCCAGTATCCAGTTTTCCCGGAACATGATCACAACCGCCGCCACCAGGGTGATGGTGTTGGAGAGGATGGAGGTAAAGGTGCTGGTCACCACCCGCTCTACACCGGAAATGTCGCTGGTCATGCGGGTAATGATATCGCCCTGGTTGTTGCTGGTAAAGAAGCTCTGGGGCATTTTTTGCAGATGCTTGTACATCTTGTTGCGCATATCAAAGGTCATATGCTGGGCGATCCAGCTGTTGAGGTAGCTCTCGCCTACCTGGATCAGGTTGGACAGCAGCGTTACGCCCAACGATGCGCAGATCAAAATAACCAGCAGCTTCATGTTCTGGCCGATCAGGCCTTCGTCAATGATCTTGCCGGTAAGCACCGAAGGCAGCAAGCCCAGCACGGAGCTGATGACGATGCACACCAGCACCACGGAAAACTGCTTCCAGTAGGGGGTAATGTTGGACAAGATCCGCTTGATCAGGGGCCATGTAACTTTGGGGGCATTGGCCTTTTCTTCCTCGGTAAGGTAACGGCCGCCCATTCTTCCTCCGCCTGCCATATGCAACACTTCCTTTTTGAAAAATTTTTCCTAACATAGCTTATTGTAGCAAATGCAGGCAGATTTTCATAGACATTTTTTAAAAAATATGCAATAATATATTAAAAAAGTGGGGAAGCGAGGCGCATACCATGACCACCGTAGAATTTTTTGACCGCTCGCCTATTATGAATATCGTCAGCAGCCTGACTACTCTGCCGGAAAAGATCATTTTCCTGGGGGACGAAGCCTCCATGGCTCGGCATGACCCCCTCTACCGCAGCTTCCTTAGCCAGCGGGGTCTGAATACCCGGCTGGAATACCGCAATATTTGCGGCCTGGAGCTGGAGGGCATCGTGGAGCTGCTTACCCATATCGTAGAAACCGAGCCGGACTGCGTGTTTGATCTCACCGGCGGCAAGGATCTTGCCCTGGTGGCCATGGGCATCGTATACGAGCGCTTCCGGGATCAAAATGTGCGCCTGCAGAGCTTCCATGTGCGCTGCAGCGAGGTATGCGATTGCGCCGCCGACGGCAAGGAGCTGTACCGGGGCTGCCCCAGCCTGACCGTGCGGGAGAGCATCCGGCTCCACGGCGGCATGGTGCGTGGTGACGGAACTGTGGATTGGTGCCTGACCCCCGGCTTTATTGGGGATGTCCACGCCATGTGGGCCATCTGCCGGCAAGATCCCAAGGGCTGGAACAGCCGCATGAATGTTTTGGCCAGCGCCGTGGCCCGCAAAGCCGGCCCCAATGATCTGAATGTGGAGCTTTCCCTGTCCAAGCTGCGGGCAAGAGCCAAGCAGGTAAAGGAAAATGTTACCAATATCGGCCGCCTGCTCTCCCAGCTTTACGAAGCGGGGCTGATCGAAAACTACAGCGAATGGGGCGACGAGATCACCTACCGCTACAAGGATCCCCAGGTAAAAAAGTGCCTGGAAAAGGCGGGCACCGCTCTGGAAATGGAGGTTTTGGTAACCGCCGCGGAGCTTACCCAGGATGGCTTGCCCTACTACCAGGACGCCATGAGCGGCGTTGCCATCGATTGGGACGGCCGCTTCCACAGCATGAACGATGAAGACAAAGATACGGAAAACGAGATCGATGTGCTGATGATGAAAGGCGTGATCCCGGTGTATGTGTCCTGCAAAAACGGCCAGGTTGAAGAAGTGGAGCTTTACAAGCTGGATACCGTAGCCCGGCGCTTCGGCGGCCCGGTGGCCAAAAAGGCCCTGGTGACCAGCCGCCTGGACATGAAGGAAAGCAGCCTGGCCCACTACCGCCAGCGGGCCAAGGATATGGGCATCAAGCTGATCGAAAACGCCTGCGACCTGGAGCCGGAAGCCTTCCGCCAAATGGTAAAAGACCTGATCGAGCTATAATATAAGCCGCTGCGAGCCTAACGCCCGCAGCGGCTTTGTTTTTGAAATTGCGCCGGAAGAAGCATCATCTCTTTTTCCAGAAAGTACGATGCCATAGGATAAATACCGCAAAAGCCACCAATTGTAAGGTAACCAGACCAAGGGCAGTGGATACGGTTTCTGCCCGTTTGAATATATGGGCTATTTTTTCCGGGTCAAGGGGCTTATTTCCTTTGAGCAGCCTGACGGCGTTTCGAAATGCAATGCTTTGCAAACCTCTTGCGCAGCAGGCAAGGCAGGCAGGAACAGCCGCCCAGAGGCAAAAATGCTTGCGTTTCACTATAACCGCAATAAGCCCCGCGATTCCTAACGACAGATAGGCATAACCCAGCAATTCAGCGACCAGATCCATGAGCGCCCTCCTTCCAAGATGCTGCCAGAACAATTCCTACGACCAACAGCAGGCTAATCCTCTCTGCCCATCCAAGAATGGTTGCGTAGCCGGATAGCCCGGGCTGGCGGTAGGCAAAGAAAAAGATGCCGTAACATACCAGCGCCAGAATTGCAAGCAGAACATATCGCTTGCGCAGCTTTTGCTCGGCAGAAGCATCGGGCCGGGCGGCATCCTCCCCGCCCATCAGCTGCGAAACCGAAACGCCCAGCGCCTTCGCCAGCGGCTCCATAAGCTGAATATCCGGAAACCCCACGCCCCTCTCCCAGCGGGAAACTGCCTTGCCGGTAACATTCAGCTGCTTGCCCAGCGCTTCCTGGGTAAGGCCAAGCTGTGTGCGGCGCTCTTTAATAAAATGCCCCATTTGATTCGTATCCATCTGTTCACTTCCCTTTTGCTGTTGTTGAGAAAAATATACCATCATCCCCCCATAAAAGTCAATCGATGCATCGTTTACAAGGGTCATTCCTGCAATTTCTACGGTTTTGCAGATATGCGGCAGGCAATAAAGCCCCGAAACATGATCTGTTTCGGGGCTTTGAGCTGCTAGCCAGATTTGTTTGCATCAAAATGCTCCCTTTGGGAGCATTTTGATAAATGTTCGGCTCCGTCGAGCCGTCGCCGGCGGCGCTCGTCCGCGCCGCATTTAATCTTTCAAATCTGGCGCAGCCGCAAAAAAGAAAAGCCACCCGATTGGGTGGCTTTTCTTTTTTGGAGCTGCTAGCCAGATTTGAACTGGCGACCTCATCCTTACCAAGGATGCGCTCTACCGGATGAGCTATAGCAGCATTTTTCAGACAGCTTTCGTATTATATCCCAGGTG